>JAGXHJ010000005.1 GCA_024636315.1 Methylophaga sp. | reverse complement strand
TAGCGAGGGATCGGCATTAAAAAAGCATCGTGGCCTTGGTGGGCTTCTATTTCAGCATAGGTTACATTTTTGCCGGCACTCAGTAATGCATCGACTATTTCTTGTGAGCGAGCAGGAGAAAAACGCCAATCACTGGTAAATGAAATAACTAAACTACGCGCCTGAATATTGGCCATGGTGGTAGCAAGATCGTCATTAAATGCTTTTGCCGGATCAAAATAATCGAGGGCTTTAGTCATTAATAAGTAGGTATTTGCATCAAAACGTTCGACAAAGCTACTGCTTTGATATTGCAGGTAACTTTCAATCTGGAATTCGACACCATAGCCGTAGTTAATAGTGCCATTACGTAATTCACGACCAAACTTCTCGCCCATTGCTTCATCAGACAGATACGTAATATGCCCTAACATTCTGGCTAAACCTAAGCCCTGACGAGGTAAGGTATTATGTTCTGCATAATAACCGTCATGGAAATTAGGATCAGATTTTATCGCTGTTCTTGCAACTTCATTAAAGGCGATATTTTGAGCAGATAATTTGGGTGCTGCGGCAATGATAAGCACATGTCTTAATCGTTCTGGCAGGCTAATCGCCCATTGCATAGACTGCATGGCACCTAAGCTTCCACCGACAACGGCTGCCCATTGTTGAACGTTGAGCTGGTCGGCTAGCACGGCTTGACTACGTACCCAATCGGCTACGGTAATAATAGGGAAGTCAGGTCCATAATGTTTGCTTGTTTCTGGATTAATGCTAGTAGGACCAGTGGAGCCTTTACAGCCGCCTAAATTATTGAGGCACACCACGAAAAATTTATTGGTATCGATTGCCTTGCCTGGACCAATGGCCGAATCCCACCAACCTGGTTTTTTGTCCTCTGCACTATGGTAGCCAGCCGCATGATGATCACCCGATAAGGCATGACAAATCAGTACTGCATTTGATGCAGCTTGATTTAGTTCGCCATATGTTTCGTAAATAAGATCGTAACTAGGTAATGTACGACCACAATCTAGGAGTAGTGGTGAATCAATGTGTAGCGTTTTAGGGCTCACCAATCCGACTGAATCGGCTGGTATCATTTCCGGCATACTGCTGTTATTCCTTGATAAATTTAAGGCGTATTATATGCGATAAGCATTGAAAATAGCATCGTTCAAAGTCCACCAGTAAGCAAGGGTAAAACTAACATGTTTAATAACTGCAACCCAAGTAGGGCGATCAGTGGTGATAAATCCAAGCCGCCCATTGCCGGTAACCGTTGACGAAGAGGTCGTAACAATGGCGCATTCATTCGACTGATCAATGGCGTAATGGGGTTGTCGCTATTGTGTGGCTGGATCCAGCTTAGAATAACTTGAATGATTATACTGGCTGAAAACAACGTTATAAAAAGCGAAAAAATGTCAGCCACAGCCAAACGTAAAATGAACACTATATTCAATAAATTGGGTAGTAGGAGAGCCATCAGTAACAGTTTTAAAATCGCTAGAGCAAAAAGTAAAACAACCGTTGCCGTATCCCAGCGACCGAGAGGCGGAATAAAACGCCTTAAGAACTTAACCGGTATTTGGGTGGCTCTGATGATTAGTTGCACTAAAGGATTGTGGTATTCCCAGCGCGCCCATTGCATGATAATGCGTAGCGCAACGATACCCATATAGAGCCCAAATAAGACTTCTATTAGAAATAAAATTGGCTGGCTAAAATAACCACTAGGCATCGTCTTCTCCTAATTGGCTTGCTAATTCGCGAGAACGTAAAGCCGCGGCAACCATTGCATTTTCAAATAAACTTCGAAGGCCACCATCTTCAAGTTCATGCAAGGCACGTTCAGTTGTGCCGCCTGGTGAGGTTACTCGTTCGCGCAATGTTTTTGTAGTTTCATCACTTTCCAGCGCCATCTTCGCGGCACCAAATGCAGTTTGTAAACAAAGTAGACGGGCAGATTCAGCATCTAGTCCCATTTCTTTCGCTGCAAACTCCATGGCTTCCATAACGAGGAAAAAATAAGCGGGACCACTGCCAGATAATGCGGTGACTGCATCCATTTTTCCTTCATCTACCCACAATGCGAGTCCTACTGCACGCAGGATGGATTCTGCTAGTTCATGTTGTTGCGTACTCACATACTCATTCGCCGATAAAGCTGTTGCGCCGGCCTGTACTAACGATGGTGTATTAGGCATAGCGCGAACAATAGCCGCTTCTTCTTGTTCTAACCAGCGTGAAATATCATCAATACGTATTCCTGCGGCGATGGATATTAGTAATTTATCTGCTTGCCAATGTGGTGCCAGTTGTCGAACCACGGATTGTAATTGTTGAGGTTTGACGGCCAAAATCAATACATCGCAAGCCTTAGCCGCTTCAATATTACTACTATAGCTATGAACTGGGTATTTATTGGTGAGAGCTTCTAAACAGAGTGGTTCAGGATCTGATACATGAATATGTCTCGGGTCAAAACCATCAGAAATCAGGCCTCCAATTAGGCTACGCGCCATATTGCCGCCACCAATAAATGTAATGTTGCAGTCTTTCATAATCAGTTCCATATTGCTGTAAATTGTAGCTATTAGTTTACTTGTTATCGCTTGGGTGATGTAAGTCAGTTGTGTGTCTCATGCCAAAAAGAGCGGTGCCGATACGCACCATCGTACTCCCTTCAGCTATTGCCATGGCCATATCCCCTGACATGCCCATTGATAAGGTGTCTACTGATGGATAAATCTCGGCAAGTTGTTTATATAATAGTTGCGCTTGTTGAAATGAGTGTTGCTGTTGTAGCGGGTCATCAGTATGAGTGGGAATAATCATTAAGCCACGTAACAGGAGATTATTAAGCTGAGATATTTCTTCGGCTAACTCAAACAGCGCTGTCGCCGCTATGCCCGATTTAGTTGATTCATTATCAATATTGACCTGAATGCATATATTCAACTTACCTCGATTACTTGGGCGTTGATTATCAAGGCGTTGCGCGATTTTTAAACGATCAACGGTTTGTACCCAGTCAAAATTTGCCGCAATGTTTTTGGTTTTATTTGATTGAATTGGGCCAATAAAATGCCATACAAGCTGAAGATCTTCCAGCGAGTTAATTTTAATCAGCGCTTCTTGCAAATAATTTTCACCAAAATAACGTTGACCTGCTTCAGCCGCTTGCCTGATTACATCGGCGGTCTGTGTCTTACTAACAGCAAGTAATTGCACTGAATTAGGCAGTCTTTCTGCTTGCTGTTCAGCAAGATTAATGTGGTCTAGAATAGCGTGAAGTTGATTATTTAACTGTGTCATGTTGCAAGCCTGCTGTGAGCGCGATACCTTTACGTTATAGACTTCCTGCTGGAGGTTGGGCTACAACTTAAAAATGATTAGGAATATACATGGATATTACTGAATTACTGACCTTTAGTGCAAAAAATAAAGCTTCAGATCTACATATTTCGGCAGGCGAACCACCGATGATTAGGGTGGATGGTGATATCCGCCGGATCAACGTGCCAGAAATGGATAACACAGAAGTTCGTGCCATGGTGTACGACATTATGAATGATAAACAACGCAAAGATTTTGAAGAATTTTTAGAAGCGGATTTTTCATTTGAAATACCGGGTCTGGCGCGTTTTCGTGTAAATGCGTTTAATCAAAATCGCGGAGTTGCAGCCGTATTTCGAACGATTCCTTCTAAAGTACTGACGCTTGAAGAATTAGGTGCGCCAGCTATTTTCAAGACAATTTCCGATAATCCTCGCGGAATAGTATTGGTTACTGGGCCAACAGGATCGGGTAAGTCAACCACCTTGGCAGCCATGGTTGACTATAAAAATGAAAAGACAAATGAACATATTTTGACCATCGAAGATCCAATCGAATTTGTTCATAAAAGTAAAAAATGTCTGGTTAACCAACGAGAAGTACATCGGGATACCTTAGGTTTTAGTGAGGCGTTACGGTCAGCCTTACGTGAAGATCCCGATATTATCTTAGTCGGTGAGTTACGCGATTTAGAAACTATTGAATTAGCATTGACCGCCGCTGAAACAGGCCATTTAGTATTTGGTACTTTGCATACTTCATCAGCGGCGAAAACAATTGATCGGATCATCGACGTATTTCCTGCGGCAGAAAAATCAATGGTTCGTTCAATGTTATCAGAATCATTACGTGCAGTTATTTCGCAAACCTTATTGAAAAAAGTAGGGGGTGGACGAATTGCCGCTCATGAAATAATGATCGGCACCGCTGCGATTCGTAACTTGATTCGTGAAGACAAAGTCCCCCAAATGTATTCAGCCATTCAGACTGGTGGCGCAGTAGGTATGCAAACATTGGATCAATGTCTACAAGATCTGGTGCGTCGCCAACAAATCACTAAGGGAACAGCATTGCCAATGGCAGTGAATAAAGACTTATTCCGCTAGGAGAAAATGATGGAAATCGTAACCATTCTTAAAGCTGCCGTTAAGCATGATGCTTCGGATATATTTATTACTGCAGGTCGTCCTGCTACTTTAAAAGTAAACGCGCGATTAGCCACATTGAATCAAGAGATCTTGACCGATGATGAAGCTAGTGAGCTAGTTTTGAGTACGATGACTGACGATCAGAAAAGGACTTTTGAGCGAGACAAAGAATGCAATTATGCGATAAGCACCGCGGGAGCAGGGCGTTTCCGTGCTAGCGCGTTTTATCAGCGTAATAAAATAGCGATGGTTATGCGTCGGGTTAAAGAAGAAATTCCTACGATTGAAGAATTACATCTTCCTGAAGTTATTAAAGAATTAGCCATGACTAAGCGCGGCCTGATTATTTTTGTCGGTGGAACGGGTTCAGGTAAATCAACTACCTTGGCAGCGATGATTGGCTACCGAAATCAAAATAGTACCGGCCATATTTTGACCATCGAAGACCCCATTGAATTTGATCATAAACATGCTGGCTGTGTGGTAACTCAGCGTGAAGTAGGTATTGATACTGAATCGTATGAGATCGGCCTTAAAAACTCCTTGCGACAAGCGCCCGATGTGATAATGATCGGCGAAATTCGCGCTAAAGATACTATGGAATACGGTATTACCTTTGCCGAAACAGGGCATTTATGTCTTTCCACCTTACATGCTAATAACGCTAATCAGGCTATGGATAGGATTATTAATTTCTTTCCAGAAGAAAGGCATAAACAGCTGTTGTTGGATTTATCGCTCAATTTGAAAGCGATAGTTGCGCAGCGACTTATTCCTAAAAAAGATGGCACAGGACGTTGTGTGGCTGTAGAGGTGTTGATTAACACGCCTTTAATCGCCGATTTAATTGAAAAAGGTAAAGTAACAGAAATTAAAGACTTGATGAAACGCTCAGGAGACCTAGGTATGCAGACGTTTGATCAGTCAGTGTATAAATTATATCTGGCTGACGAAATCACTTATGAAGAGGCATTAAAAAATGCAGATTCAGAAAATGAAGTGCGCTTGATGATTAAATTAGGTTCAGATACGGGAGGGGTTGTTGATGAAAATATGGCGTTGCAAGCAAATGATGACGAGACGAATATCTTCCGTCGTTGACATACACTTCATCATCATAAATAATAATTTGATATTCGTACTGGTAGAGCAATAAAAAAAATTAGTGGCTATTACTGGAATAGTGATAATCTTATATGCAAGCTCATGAGATGACTCGTGAATTTTTTAATTGTAAAGGAAAAAGAAATGAAAATATCAATGAAATTAACTGCAGTTGCACTTGCTGCAGGTTTACTAGCGGGTTGTGCAGGTCCTAATAAACAAGCAGATGATAACTACTTATTATGTGCTATTGCTGGTGGTTTAGTGGGTGGTGGTCTTGCTGCTGCTGCTGCTGATACTAGCGGAGCCGCTGTCGGTGGTGCCGTTGTAGGTGCAGCTTTATCATTATTACTTTGCCCGACTGAAGAAGCAGAAGCAGCACCTGTTGAAGCGGCACCTGTATGTGCGGAAGTTCCACCTGCAGGCGCCTTACTAGATGCGCAAGGTTGTGCTTTTGACTCTGATTCTGATGGCGTAGTTGACGGTGTTGATATGTGTGCTAATACACCAGCAGGTGTTACGGTTGATCGTGTTGGTTGCCCATTAGATACCGATAAAGACGGCGTAGCTGATTTTGAAGATATGTGCCCTGGAACACCATTAGGTACTATTGTTGATAAAACAGGTTGCCCACTAGCTGGCGAAAAAATCTTATCTTTGACGGGTGTTAACTTTGCATTCGACAAAGCAGTATTAACGGCAGAAGCTCAAGACGTGCTTGAAGAAGCTGTTACCTTGTTAAAAAATACAGATAGCATGATTGAAGTACGCGTTGAAGGTCATACTGATAGTATTGGTAGTGATGCTTATAACAAGACATTGTCACAAAAACGTGCAGAAGCTGTGGTTGCTTATTTAGTTTCTCGCGGTGTGAAAAGCAATAGTTTGATGGCTGTTGGTATGGGTGAAGCTTCACCAGTAGCTAATAACAATACAGATGCTGGTCGTGCAGCTAATCGTCGTGTTGACTTCGTTGTTCAATAAAACGTTAGTTGTGTGAAATCTACTCTGTAAATCAGACTAGGTGATTAAATTAAAAAGCCCCAATCTTTGATTGGGGCTTTTTTTATGGCGGAGATAAATTTGGCGAAATATCTTGTGTAAGGTTAAAACCGTCAGAAAGATAGATAGATAGTAACTTTCCTAATCCTAGACTTCAGCTGGTTTAAGTTTAGCTCACGTATTTAGCAGGCTCTTTAAAATCAATGATATTAGCGATAGGAGGAGGAATTTGTAGATGAAAGCCTTTTGTTTCTAGGTTCTTAATCACTGTATTGACATTTTCACGAGCTAATTTACGTTCAGGTGTCAGTTTGATTTCCATCACAAAAATCGGCTCTTTTCCCATTGAATCATATAAGGCTTGTGGCACATTTGAAAAATCATCTTTTTGAGTGATATAGAGGTACAATTCGGCTTTACGGCTACTTTTATAAATATATGCGTTCATAGTATTTGTCTTATGAGATAGGTGGGTGATAAATAATTTGGACAACCGTTCCAGCAGGATCGTAACAATAAAAGCTTCGCGCACCATCACGATGAGTCCGTGGCGGCTGGCGTATGACGATATCATGATGAGTTAAAAACGCGAACCACTCATCAACTTGCTCTGCTGTTTTGATAATGAAACCAATATGGTCAAGTTTTTGAGCACCGCTAATATCAAAATCTATAGTGGCACGATGTAAAGCAAGATTATCGTTACCAGATGTTAGGTAGACGTTATCGGGATCAGGTCGCCATTCAACTTGCATGCCGAGTAGTTCAACATAGAAGTGCTCACAGGCTTCGAGATCGTGCACATATAGTGCGACATGGCGCATGCCACCGGTAGTTGGAGGTCGTTTCACGCTTGCTCTCCAAATACATGTTGGCAACATTTTAACCACGTATTTTCACCAAACTGATGTTGAATTACCAGTGGTAAAGCGATAGAACCGGAGGCTAATAATTTATCGTGAAAGGCTTTTAATTCGGCGCCATTCGCGGGGTTAATAATATCACGTAAGGCATTTATCAGCGCCCAGCCGACAGCATAACTCATCGGTACGGTTGGGGATTGACTGTACCAACTAAGTTCTTCCATGGCTTGATCGTGACTGAAACCGAGTGCATTGACCATTTTTTGCGCGGCGTCTGCAAGTGACAGTTTCTGGGTGTGAATTTCTACATCAATTATTATGCGTAAAGCGCGCCAGAGGCGATCGCGTAGCATGACAATACGCTGACCTGCATGACGTTCAAAACCTTGTTCTAGCATCATTTGTTCACAATAAAGTGCCCAGCCTTCATATAAGGTAGCACTTGGATTGAGTCTGCGTAGTAACGCTGAACCTTCTGTCGAGTGATTGGCTGTGACAAATTGTAGATGATGTCCAGGCCATGCCTCATGAACACTTGTTTGACTAATCGCGGCTAGATTATGTTCTTTTAATTCAGCCTCATCTTTGGTTGGCGTGACATAGTAATAGCCGGTTTGTAAGACGTCAGCAATGCTAGGATCTAAATAAGCGGCAAAGGGAATTTGATGCTGTAAAAATTGCGGCGTGGCAACTACATGAAGCATTTGCTTATCAGGCATGGAGACTAAGTCTTGTTCACGTAAAAAAGCTTCAGCGGCCTTCATTTCATGCTGATAGCTAGTCAGTAATTGATCAGCAGGAGGATGTTGCTGTTGAATCTCAGCTAGAGTAAGTTTGCTGTTAGCTAGTTCTGCCGCTAATAACTGTTGGGTTTGCTTGAATAGACGTTGACCAAAAGCATGTAAAGATTGTGTATTAATGGGCAAAAAATGTTGCTGATGTAATAAACGCTCAAAGTGTTCGCGGCCACATGCAAAATCACCTTCACAGCGTGGCAAAAGACGTTTCAAATTTTGTACAAAACCTTCTAAAGATTTGCCTGTATCCGCTATGGCTTGTTCGATCTCACCATTTTCAGTGAGTGCATTATAAACTAAGGGATGCTGATGCATATGATGGCAGTAATTAACGCCGGCTTCGGCTTCAGCCAAGGCCATTTCTAGCCATACTTGTGGAATAATCGCGGGCGCAGTGTCTAAAAAGTTTTTAGCATCCCGAATATGACTAGGTATCAGCACTAACCGTGACTTTAATGCATGGTTAAAATCAGTAACGGGTCTTAGAGTGAGTTGATCAAGCGCATTTATCGGCAAAAATCGAGTGGGATCACGATGGCGCCAATCATGTTCCATTAAGGCGTGATGCTCTAAATTGGCTTGGCTATACAAAATTTGATAATTGATCTGGTGCTCGGCATCGAGTTCATTGATGTTTATCTCATCGAGTGCTACCAGACACTTTTCATTGAGCACAATTTGAATGCCAATTGTTTCATCATCATGTGAGCTTAGTTTATCTGCGTAGTCATCAATGCCGGCATCTAATGCTGCTTCTGGATGCAAACGACACCACGTTGCTAAATAACTTTGCTCAATACGTTCGAAGGTCTCTTGGCTTGTTCTAGTCGACATTGATGATCTCATAATCATGCGTGAGTTCAGCCGTTTTACCGAGCATGAGTGATGCAGAGCAATATTTTTCTGTGGATAGTTCTACCGCACGTTTCACTTGCGCTTCTTTTAAATTTTTCCCCGTGACTTTGTAGTGAACATGAATTTTAGTGAATACTTTAGGAATTTCTTCGCTACGTTCGCTATCAATTTCGACCACGCAATCACTAATATCTTGTCGCGATTTTTTTAACATCTGCACCACATCAAATGACGTGCATCCACCTAAGCCCAATAATAACAGCTCCATTGGGCGCATTCCTGTGCCATGTCCGCCCATTTCTTCTGGGCCATCCATAACAATAGTGTGCCCTGTGCCAGACTCACCTAAGAACATTACATCTTCAACCCACTTGACTCTTGCCTTCATTATTCTGCACTCTAATTTTTAATAAATAATACTGATTTTGCCATATTAGCTTACTTGAGGGCAGTGTTAGTTTATTATTGGTGGTTATATAAAGACGTGGATCCACTTATGTCACAGGTAAAATCATGGATTATTTGAAATACAAAGCGATAGAGGAAGGCTTGGCTGACTTTTTCCGTTGTTGTCACAGCAAGCAGTACTCGGCGAAATCTATATTGATTCGTCCAGGCGACGCCGCGAATAGTTTGTATTATTTGCGTGAAGGTTCAGTGTCGATCACCATGGAAAATGATCAGGGTGAAGAGTTGATACTTGCTTATCTTAATCAGGGTGATTTTTTAGGTGAAGTAGGTTTATTTTCAGATGTTGCGGATCGTAGTGTTACCGTCCGTGCTCGTACTGATTGTAAAACGGAAGAAATTTCATACCAACAACTAAAATTGTTATCCGATACACAATTAAAAACATGTTATCCAAAACTACTGCAGTTTATTGCTGAGCAAATGGCCAGACGTTTATTATCTACGACTAGGAAAATGAGTGATTTAGTCTTTCTAGATGTCGCTGGCCGAGTAGAGGCCGCTCTGAATGAATTAGCCTTACAGCCTGATGCCATAAAGCACCCTGAAGGGATGCAAATTAAGGTTACAAGACAGGAAATTAGCCGGATGGTAGGTTGTTCTCGTGAAATGGCTGGTCGTGTTTTAAAACAACTGCAAAATGACGGTGTTTTGTGGTCTCATGGCAAAACCCTGATTTTATTTGATGATACGAAGTAAGTAATAGCCTGTAGGACGTTTAATGCTAATCGAAAACTATTTTGATTAGCTGTTAAAAAGTGTACTAAGCTCAAGCCCTGGATTATCAGCGCGCATAAAGGCTTCACCTACTAAGAAACCATTAACATGATGTTCGCGCATTAAGGCCACATCAGCCGCGGTATGAATACCGCTTTCTGTAATGACCGTATGATTCTCAGGAATGCATCCTAATAGATCTAATGTCGTATTGAGTGACGTTTCAAAAGTACTTAAATTGCGATTGTTAATACCGATAAGCGGTAAATTCAAAAATAATGCTCGCTCAAGTTCGGCAAGATCATGCACTTCTACTAATACGTCCATGTTGAGTTGCATCGCTAAATCACTCAGCTCAAGTAATTGTTGATCATTCAGCGCTGACACGATTAATAAAATACAATCAGCTGCAATCGCCCGTGCTTCAAACACTTGATAGGGATCGACAATAAAGTCTTTACGAATAACGGGTAAAGAACACGCGGCGCGCGCTTCTTGTAGATAAGTTTCGTGGCCTTGGAAAAAATCGTGATCAGTTAATACGGATATGCAAGCGGCACCGTGTTGTTCATAACTTTTGGCGATGTCAGCTGGTATGAAATTTTCACGTAATAAGCCTTTGCTCGGTGAGGCCTTTTTAATTTCAGCAATTACAGCGGCTTGTCCGGCATTTATTTTGGCTTCAATGGCGGCGACAAAGCCGCGAGGCGGATCGGCTTTTTCAGCTACTTCGATTAATTGAAGTAGCGTCACTTTAGCTTTGCGCTCAGCAATCTCTTGATATTTACGTTCAATGATTTTTTTTAGGATATCAGGCGTATTTGTCGTGGTCATATTAAATTCTTTAAATGCTATGAGTTACTAGAGGCTATAAGCGCATCGAGTTTTTGTTGGGCAGACCCATTGTCTATCTGTGTTTGTGCTAGTTGAATGCCTTCAGCAAGTGTTGCTGTCAAATCAGCTGCATAAATGGCAGCACCAGCATTTAATACTACTATATCTCTTGCGGGACCTGCTTTACCGGCAAAGATATCTTCGATAATGCTTAGGCTTTCTTGTGCATTAGATACGGCAAGCACACTGATATCATGGCGTTGTAAACCAAAATCTTCAGGACAAATGGTATAACTGGTGATGTCACCATTTTTTAATTCTGCAACGTAGGACTTGGAGCCAATACTGATTTCATCAAGCCCATCTTCTGCATGAACAACTAAAACATGTTGGCTACCGAGTGCTTTCAGCACATGTGCCATAGGTTCAACCCACTGACGGTCATAGACGCCTAGTACCTGACGTTTAGCTTGAGCAGGATTGGTCAATGGGCCAAGTAGATTAAAAATAGTGCGTACGCCCATTTCACGACGGGGGCCAATAGCAAATTTCATTGCACCATGATGTTTCTGTGCAAACATAAAACCAACACCAATACTATCAATGCATTGTTTTACTTGAGCTGGCGTGATGTCTAAGTTGATGCCTGCGGCCTCTAATACATCTGCACTGCCTGAACTACTGCTAATAGAGCGATTACCATGCTTAGCAACTTTAGCGCCGGCAGCCGCTACGACAAAGGCACTCGCGGTTGACACATTAAAGGTGCTTGCACCATCGCCACCCGTGCCGCATGTATCGACGACATGCTCACCGCTAATATCAACAGGAGTTGCTAGACTTCGCATGACTTTGGCTGCGGCTGCAATTTCAGTGATGGTTTCACCTTTCATTTGCAAACCAACTAAAAAACCACCGATTTGAGCTGGCGTTGCTTGGCCGGTCATTATTTGTTGCATGACGGCAGTCATGTCTTCGCTAGATAAGTCTTGTCGTTGAATGACCGATTTGATGGCGGTGGGTAAATTCATAATACTGCTCGCTTATCGATCGAGAAAGTTTTTTAGTAAGGCATGACCTTGTTCAGTCAAGATAGATTCAGGATGAAACTGAACACCTTCTATCGGCAAGGTCTTATGGCGGACACCCATGATCTCATCCAATGTACCATCTTCATTTTGTGTCCAAGCGGTCACCTCAAAAACGTCTGGTAGGGCATTTTTATTGATCACTAAAGAATGATACCGGGTGGCGATAATGGGGTTAGCCAAATCTTTAAACACGCCAATGTTTTTGTGAAAAACCGGTGATGTTTTACCGTGCATAATCTGGCGGGCATGAATGATTTCACCGCCAAAGGCTTGGCCGATAGCTTGATGACCTAGACAGACTCCTAGAATAGGTTTCTTGCCGGCAAAATGTTTGATTACTTCAAGTGATACACCGGCTTCATTTGGCGTGCACGGACCAGGTGAAATAACAATTTTTTCAGGATTTAATGCCTCGATTTCTTCAATGGTAATTTTATCATTACGATGTACGTGGACATCAGCGCCTAGCTCACCAAAGTATTGGACAAGGTTGTAGGTGAAAGAATCATAATTGTCGATCATTAAAAGCATTAAATTATACCGCTTAACTATAAAATTATATAAGGGGGGATTCTAGCAAATAATGCCTGCTTTCAGGGGATTTTAATCGCAATAAGTGCCAAATATAGCCTAACGTCTGGATCGAAAAAAATTGCGTAATAGGGCGCTACTTTCGTCGGCGAGTACGCCATGCTCACAATCGACATGGTGGTTGAGTTGAGGCGTATTAAATATATCGAAACAACTGCCTGCCGCACCTGTCTTAGGTTCTTTAGTGGCAAATACGACGCGTTTGATACGGGCATGAACGATGGCACCAGCACACATGATACAAGGTTCCAAACTTATATAGAGTGTGGCATCGGGTAAACGATAATTATTTAGATGCTGGCAAGCTGAACGTAAGGCTTGAATTTCAGCGTGGGCAGTGGGGTCGTTATTCGTAATAGGTTGATTCCAGCCTTCGCCAATGAGCTGATCATTGTGAACGATCACCGCACCTACAGGGACTTCCCCTTGGAGTTCTGCTCGTTTAGCAAGGGATAGCGCATGGGCCATCCAATAGTCATCACTGTGCATGGTGAGTAATATGGCGTTTAATCAAGTTTACAAGGCGCTTGCTAGCACCTTGACTACTAGCCATTAATTGCAAAGCAGCATCACCCATCTTGTGACGTTGCGGTGAATCTTGGAGTAGTTTAATAATGGTTTCTGCTAATTCTTCAGTGTCATTGATTTGTATCGCGGCATCTGCTTTGAGAAATTGCGTAGTAATTTCGTTAAAGTTGAAATAGTGTGGGCCAGTGATAATCGGGCGGCCTAATGTCGCAGGTTCGAGAATATTATGGCCACCTACCGGTACTAAACTTCCACCGACAAAGGCGACGTCACTGGCCGCATAAAATAGCGGTAATTCGCCCATCGTATCAACTACCAGTACTTTCACATCGGATGGGCAAGGGCGATGTTCACTGCGGCGTAAAGTTTTGAAACCGGCCTTCTGAGAAAGTGCAGTTACCCTGTCAAAGCGTTCAGGATGACGAGGAACGATAATCAATAATAGCTCGGGAAAGGCAGCTCTAACTTGGCGGGAAGCATTTAAAATGATTGTTTCTTCACCTTCGTGAGTACTCGCCGCTACCCAAGTTGGCCGACGACTATCCCATAGGTTTCTCATTGCTGTCGCTTGCTCTACCAAACTCGTCGGCAGGCTAATTTCATATTTTAAGTTGCCGATGGCATGTACCTTTTTGATATCAGCACCTAATTGTTTGAAACGCTGGCGATCAGCTTCACCCTGCGCCGCGATGAAATGCAAACTTTGTAGTATGGTTTTAGTGAAGCTGGCAAAACGTGCATAACCTTTCGCAGAAAGTTCAGACATGCGGGCATTAGCTAACACCAAAGGAATATTTAATTGTTGGCAGCTTAGCAATAACATCGGCCAGATTTCGGTTTCCATGATAATGCCAAACTGCGGATGCGTGCGTTTAAGAAAGCGCTGAACAGCAAATGAAACATCATAGGGTAAATAACAATGTGACACTGAATCGCCATATAAAAGTCTAACGCGGGCACTACCCGTCGGCGTCATGGCGGTGATAATGATTTGATGTTTGGGATATTCAGCAAATAAAGTTGTGATCAGTGGCCGCGTTGCTTCAACTTCACCTACGGATACGGCATGAATCCAGATTACCGGTTGTTGGTCGGACAGTAACGGGCTATTGCCAAATCGTTCTGACCAGCGTTGCCAATAGCTTGGGGAGCGGATGCCACGCCAGAGCAATCGAATAAGTATCAAAGGCAAGGCAATATAAAAAAGAATGCTATAAAGTATTTTCAAATGAGGCTCTGCTACACGGATTGCTTAAAACGGTTTGTTCAAGCGACAAAACAGTGGGAATGATAGCATAGGCGAAGTTTTCTTAAATCCTTAGCTACTATGAAAATATTTCAAAGACAATTTCTGCACCCACGCTTCTGGCCTAGCTGGCTAGGCTTGTTATTTATGCGTTTATCTATTTATCTTCCGGTTAAGGCTCAATTGATGGTGGGCAGATGGCTTTCATGGATAATGACGCCGCTGATGAAATCTAGGAAAAAAATAGCTCGGCGCAATTTGAAGTTATGTTTTCCAGAACTATCTGAAGAACAACGCACCGCGTTATTGGCAGAAAATTTTCGTACCATGGGCATGATGTTGATTGAAACGGCACTTAGCTGGTGGGCCAGTGATGCTAGTTTGCAAAAACGTGTGCAGTATCAAGGTTTAGAACATCTTGAGGCGGCTTTAGCTAAAGGCAAAGGTGTAATTTTATTGACCGGTCATTTCACTAGCATGGAGTTAGGTGGACGATTGATCATGTTAAAAAATCCATGTTATGTAATGTTTCGTGAATTAAATAATCAATTATTTAATGCGGTGATGATGCAAGCAAGAATATATCATAGTGAAGGCATTGTCTTACGAGATGATCCGCGGCCTATGGTGCGAGCTTTAAAGAAAAATAAAGTAGTGTGGTATGCACCAGACCAAGATTTTGGTCGAAAAATGAGTGTGTTTGCGAAGTTTTTTGGCGTACCTGCAGCAACTGTACCTGCCACTGCCCGACTGGTTAAAATGAGTGGTGCAGCCGTAATTCCCTTTGTACCCAGACGCGAAAAAGACGGCAGTTATACCTTAAGTTTATCGGCGCCATTGACCAACTTTCCCGCTGGTGATGATATAGCCGATGCACAGGTAATTAATGACTTATTAGAAAAAGAAATACGCCTGTCTCCTGCACAATATCTATGGATTCATCGCCGATTTAAAACACAAAGTGAAGGTGAAAAGGCTTCACTGTATAGGTAAATATAGACCTAAGAGTCGTGCTGTATCACCGCCACGTTTAAGCGCTATCTTTAAGACAATACGGTCTTAGTTTCAATTCCGTCACTGATTCAGGATTAACGAAGGCTCAATACCAATGTGCCTTTCCTGTGCATCAGCAATCAAATTTGGAACAGGTTAGATTTGTGACCACTGAGATTGAGGGGCGTTGGATTTATTGACGTAGCACCGCAGCCGTAGGTGAAGAGTCCCCCATAAGTCAGCTTGCTTTTTTCTACAGTTGGTGAAAAAAGCCTACACTGGAGTCTAAATAGAGCAATTAATACTTCTGAATATAAAAGAGGGGAAATAATGGCTAATTCAGCTATTGAACAAAAAGAAAAAATGTTAACGAAAATAAACAAAGCAATAGATGAACTCCCGATACTTCCTGCTGCCATAACTCAGTTAATCGGACTTAGTATTTCAGACGAGCGATATTTTGAAAAAGTGAAGGAGTTAGCAGAGCAGGACCCAACGTTTGCCGTGCGCCTAATCAAATTGGCGAATTCTACGGTTAATGCACCACTATTTCAAATAACCTCAATAAACCACGCTATCTCAAGGATTGGTACGCGACATATAAAAGGATTGATCACGACTTTTGCCGTAGCGAAAATTTTTGTACCCTCAAATAAAAGCGGACGAGACCTGTGGGTTCACTCAATTCAGGTAGCTGTTGCATCACAATCGATTGCGCGAATGGCAACACGTTTAAATATTGATCAGGAGAAAGCCTACCTTTGTGGTTTGTTACATGATATTGGACGGTTTATACTTTTTTCCATAATACCGGATGAAACCGTAAGAATAGATGAAAAAGACTGGGAGAGCCCTGATAAACTAACTGAAGCTGAACAAGAAGTTTGTGGTTTAACTCATGCAGCTTTAGGCGGCTATGCGGCTGAAAAATGGGGGTTACCGAGTGAAATAGTCAATGTTATTAGTAACCATCATCGTTACGATTATTTAACCTTAACCCAAACAGAAAAAAAAGAAGCCAGTTTAGTAAAGATCGTTCAAATGGCTGACTATTTGAGTGTTCTCATGATGAACGATCCTGATATTTTCTCCCTCCCAGACGAAGAGCTTCAGCAGCTAATAGAAGACAAATGTATTGATGTGTCATGGGATACACCACCAGTTGCTGCATTTTTATTACAAAATGAAGCACGTAGAGACCTTTGCACGAACCACTTTTATTAGTGCCAGATTAGCTGAAAGCTAATTTTTTGAATAAATTTAGAAAAAAGTGACGTCACACGTTCATTTTTCTCCAATTTACGGGTTATTTACCCGCTATCTCCCTTTTTTAG
>JAGXHJ010000070.1 GCA_024636315.1 Methylophaga sp. | reverse complement strand
GTCAATCAGCATTGAATCGGCAAAACTAGTTTGTTGTAGGTTTTTCCACGCCATGTATGAGCCCATTCCTGATGATTTTCGTAGGGTGTATTATCTCATTTCTAGTATGTTTTTGCCGGTTTCGTGCAAAGGTCTCTAATAATAATAAAAATAAAGGACAAGTCATGTATTCGTTAATCATAACAGTACGAAGTATCGCAGCCCTTGCAAGGCTAGGCTGTGAATATAGTGTCTTAGCAGCACTTCGGGCTTATTTACAGCACACGGCAGACAATCAAGTTCACGATGCTGATTATTCTGTTCCCAGCCTTGTCTGGCCGCCACCGATTAATCTGAACAATTACGTCCACCTTCTTTCAGGAGGTGCAACTTATGCATAATTCAATCTCTCCTTCTGCCAGCATTTATCTGCTTCCTCGCTTCATCCGCTTCCGTGATTCTCCTGCTTATTTAGGCATGGATAGAAATCGTTTTAATAGCGAAGTTCGACCTTTCCTCATTGAAATCCCGATTGGTACGCAAGGTATTGCATTCGACAGACTTGATTTAGATCGCTGGGCCGATCATTATATATCGAGCAACGGGCGTCCTGCTAGATGTTCACTGGAGGTGAATTATGGGACGTAAAATAATGGCAGGGCTCTTTAAAAAGAAGGCTATTTATCATATTGATAAATATATCGGTGGAAAACGTGTTTGTAAAAGCACGAGAACAAGTCGCCTCGAAGAAGCGGAACGGTTCTTAATCAACCTAATGGAAGAAGCAAGACAATCCGAGGTTTACGGTATTAGACCTAAGCGAACTTTTGAAGAATCTGCAGCTAAATACGTGATATATAAACAAGACAAACGTAGTATTCGTGACGATATTAGTCGCTTAAACTTACTGTTGCCTATGTTAGGGAAATATACCTTGGAAGAGCTTCATATGGGGAACTTACAACGGTGGATAGTTAAACGTAAGAGTGAGGGTGTGAAAAATAACACCATCAATCATGGATTAAAGGTTGTTCGACAGATCGTAAACTTAGCAGCGACGGAATGGATTGATGAATATGGACTGACTTGGTTATTGTCGGCCCCTAAAGTAAAGCTATTACCGCTGAATGATAAAGCACTACCTACCGTATTATCATGGGAGATAGAACAACTACTGTTTAACCAGTTGCCATCTCATATACGTGATATGGCTTTATTTGCCATCAATACAGGCTGCCGTGACCAAGAAATTTGTAATCTTCGCTGGGAATGTGGGAGTATCAAATTGAAGGAAGTGATATTTTCGTATTTATTATTCCGAAAGAATTTGTGAAGAATAATAGGGACCGTTTAGTAGTGTTAAATAAAATAGCACGTGATGTTGTAAATAGTCGACGAAATATTCATCATGAATATGTATTCAGTTACCGTGGTAAACGGTTACATCAAATACTTAATACGGGTTGGAAAAATGCACGTCTGAAATTAGGACTTAAACATTTAAGAGTGCACGATCTCAAACATACTTATGGCTCTCGATTACGAGCGGCGAACGTGTCATTCGAGGATCGGCAAGATTTATTAGGTCATAAATCAAACCGAATCACCACCGATTATTCTGCGGCAGAATTGCAGAGTTTAATCAACGCATCAGAAAAGGTGTGTTTGGATGAAAATGCTAAAAAGCCAAGTTTGGTATTGGTGAAGAAAATTGCTTAGGAAAGGCTGTTACGCAAAATCCCCGAAAGCAACAAAAAAGCCTCAGCATATTAAAATGCTGAGGCTTTAAATCTGTTGGCTCCTCGACCTGGACTCGAACCAGGGACCTGCGGATTAACAGTCCGATGCTCTACCAACTGAGCTATCGAGGAACAGAAAGGAAGTATTATAGAGCTTTATATTATTGGGTCAAGGGCTATTGTCATTTTATTTTAAGCAATAAAATCTGCAATGCGTTTTAAGGCATTTTCAAGATTTTGTTCACTGGTGGCGATTGACAAACGGATATGATTTTTAAGTCCAAATGCTGTACCAGGTACAACAGCTACACCTTTATCAACCAATAATGCTTCGGCAAAATCGAGGTCATCAGTAAATTCTGGCATCCGCTCTAACACCTTGCTGATGTTTGGAAAAACATAGAATGTGCCATCACTTTTAAGTGATTCGATACCATTCATTGCGTTTAATTTATCAACAACCATGTCATGGCGTTTTTTAAACTCAACCAACATAGTTTGAATACATTGTTGATCGCCATTCAGCGCTTCCACCGCAGCGGCTTGTGAAATCGATGCAGGATTGGAAGTGCTCTGTGACTGAATTTTTTTCATCGCCGCGATCAGTTTCACTGGACCTGCGGCATAACCAATACGCCATCCTGTCATTGAATAAGCTTTCGATACACCATTCATGACTATAGTGCGGTCATAAAGATCAGGACAGGCCATAAGGATGTTATAAAAGCCTTCTTCCGTCCATAAAATGTGTTCATACATATCATCGGTGGCAATCAATACATTTGGGTGTTTACGTAATACTTCGCCTAACGCGACAAGCTCTGCTTTGCTGTATGCGATCCCTGATGGATTAGACGGGCTGTTAATGACAAAGATACGCGTTTTTGGCGTAATGGCGGCTTCAAGTTGATCTGGCGTTATTTTGAAGTGTTGGTCTTGGCCCGCCTCAATAATAACCGGCACGCCATCAGCCAATAACACCATGTCGGGATATGAAACCCAATAAGGCGCTGGAATAACAACTTCATCACCATGATCTAATAGCGCTTGAAACAAGTTGAAAAAACTTTGTTTGCCGCCGACAGAAACTAAGATTTGGTTAGCTTGGTAGTTCAGACCATTGTCCCGCGAAAACTTGTCAATAATCGCTTGTTTTAATTCAGCAGTACCATCAACAGCAGTATATTTCGTTTTACCAGCATTAATAGCAGCAATCGCAGCTTGTTTGATATTGTCAGGCGTATCAAAATCGGGTTCGCCAGCACCAAGACCGATAATGTCTTTGCCTTCTGCTTTTAATACAGCTGCCCGCGCAGTAATCGCCAAAGTGGGGGATGGCTTAATGCTTTGCACGCGCTGAGAGAGCTTGATATCCACAATCATTCCTTCATTTAAAGTACGAGTAGAAACCTTTGCACGATCTAGCACTCTCATCATAGCTACACAAAATAGTCGACAGAGCTACTTGTAACAGAATTGTCGACTATTTTAGTCAGACTCAGACAAAAATACTTTTCGTACATAAGGTCTTAAGTTAATTAAATACGAGATAATATACGCCAAACCTGAATAATGCAGAAGAACTATGGCTAAACAATTTGAACTGGTAAGTGAGTTTGAACCCGCAGGAGACCAACCTGCGGCTATAAAATCATTGGTTGAAGGTATCAATAATGGTGAAATGTGGCAAACCTTACTCGGCGTAACCGGCTCAGGTAAGACATTCACTATCGCCAATGTTGCGCAAGCAGTTCAACGTCCACTGATGATTTTGGCACCAAACAAAACATTAGCCGCACAGTTATATAGCGAGATGAAAGAATTTTTCCCTAATAACGCGGTGGAATATTTCGTTTCTTATTATGACTACTATCAGCCAGAAGCCTACGTGCCTTCTTCTGATACTTTTATTGATAAAGATGCCTCGGTCAATGAACAAATAGAGCAGATGCGATTATCTGCGACTAAAGCGATGTTAGAACGCCGTGACGCCATTATTGTATCCAGCGTGTCATGCATCTATGGTCTAGGTGATAAAGACTCTTATTTGTCGATGGTGCTACATTTAGTACAAGGCGACACTATCAATCAGCGTGATATTTTAAAGCGCCTCACTGAATTGCAATACAAGCGTAACGATATCGAGCTACATCGTGCGACCTATCGTGTGCGCGGTGAAGTAATCGATATTTTCCCTGCCGAATCGGAACGCGATGCCGTACGGATAGAATTGTTTGATGATGAAATTGAACAGATTAGTTATTTCGATCCATTAACTGGCGAGGTCTTGCAAAGACTAAGTCGAATTACGATTTATCCTAAAACACATTATGTAACACCGCGTGATCAACTATTATCAGCCGTTGATGCGATTAAAGACGAACTTAGAGAACGCTTAGCAGTATTAAATAAAGACAATAAACTCGTTGAGGCACAACGTTTAGAACAACGCACCCGTTTCGATATCGAAATGATGTTGGAATTAGGCTATTGCAACGGCATTGAGAACTATTCTCGGCATTTGTCTGGCCGCGGTGCCGATGAAGCCCCGCCCACTTTATTTGATTATCTTCCAGATGATTCGTTACTAGTGTTAGATGAAAGCCATGTCATGGTGCCGCAAATTGGTGCTATGTATAAAGGTGATCGTTCACGTAAAGAAACCTTGGTCAATTACGGTTTCCGTTTGCCATCAGCACTTGATAACCGACCACTACGCTTTGAAGAATGGGAAGAACTAGCCCCACAAACTATTTTTGTGTCTGCCACGCCTTCAACTTATGAAGCAGAACACGCCAGTTCAATCGTGGAACAAGTGGTTCGGCCAACCGGCTTAATTGATCCAGAAATTGAAATTCGGCCAGTGGCAACACAAGTCGATGACTTATTATCAGAAATCAATAAACGCACGGTTCTTGATGAGCGAGTATTGGTTACAACACTAACCAAGCGTATGTCAGAAGATCTAACCGACTACTTACGCGAACATGGCGTTAAAGTTCGCTATCTTCACTCTGATATCGATACTGTCGAACGAGTAGAAATATTGCGTGATTTACGTCTCGGTGAGTTTGATGTGCTCATTGGCATCAACTTATTACGTGAGGGACTAGATATACCTGAAGTATCCTTAGTCGCGATTTTAGATGCTGATAAAGAAGGGTTTTTGCGTTCAGAACGCTCGCTGATTCAAACTATTGGTCGAGCCGCACGTAATTTAAATGGTAAAGCGATTTTATATGCTGATCGTATTACGGGTTCAATGCAACGGGCGATAGCTGAAACGGATCGCCGTCGTGAAAAACAAGTCGCCTACAATAAGGAACATGGCATTACGCCTACGGGTATCAAAAAAGCGATTCGTAATAGTCTTGATGATAAACAAGAAGAAAAACGTAACGATAGACAGTACATTGCTAAGGTGGCTGAAGAACAGGCTAAATACGGTGCTTTAACACCAAGACAACTGGCAAAAAGACTACAGCAAATGGAGCAAGCAATGTATCGCCATGCTCAGAATTTGGAGTTTGAAGAGGCCGGTAAATTACGTGATGAGATGGAACATATTCGCGCTATCGTCTTCAAGCTAAGTTAATGACTACTAAGTAAATAGCTCACTATTGATATGTCGTAATTCTCAATAGTGGAATTAAACTTGAAGATCACCTTGATCGGCATCAGGCCAGTTTTGAATATAATTTTTCAGTAACTTATTTTCAAATTTAGCTTTTTTAAGTAATTCTTCGACAATATCGGTTATCGACAACATACCTTCTAACTTATCATTATAAACGACGGGTAAATGACGAATATTATTATCTACCATGATATTCATCACCTCTTCCAAAGTATTGTCAGGATCACAAACAAAGGGCTCAGGTGTCATCGCATCGGCAACCGTTATTGGTGACCACATCGCCTGCTTTTTGTGTAACACTTTAAGCAGGTCTCTTTCTGACAAGATACCAACCAACTTACCATTGTCAGTAACCACTAGAGAACCAATGCGATTATCCATCATTAAGGTCACAGCAAGATCAAGTGAATCACTGGGGGCTAAACCAATTATGGGTTTGCCTTTATTCTTAGTAATCGCTCTAACTTTCATCGCTCGTCCCTCTTTGTTGAATGAAACACTTAACTGCTATTCTGCTTGAGAAAGCCTCATAAAGGCAAGTCAATTGTGCTTGCTAGCTATGCTCACGTGTTGATTTAAATTCAATGTCTGGCCAACGTTCCATCGTTAAATCTAAGTTAACACGCGTCGGTGCTATATAGGTCAGTCCGCCCGAACCATCTAAGGCTAAATTAAGTGCCGCTTTTTGTTTAAATTCTTCTAACTTCTTAGCATTTGAACAATACACCCAACGTGCCGTATAAACTTGCACCGCTTCATAGCTACAATCAACACTATATTCACCTTTAAGGCGATGTGCAACCACGTCAAATTGTAATACACCAACCGCACCTAAAATAAGATCATTGTTCGCTAGCGGTCTAAATAACTGTGTCGCCCCTTCTTCACTCAATTGCTGTAAACCCTTTGATAAGGCTTTCATTTTAAGTGGATCTCTTAAACGTACTCGGCGGAAAAGTTCAGGAGCAAAATAAGGAATACCGGTAAATTGCATATCTTCACCTTGGGTAAAGGTATCACCAATTTGAATGGTACCATGGTTATGTAAACCCAAAATATCACCCGGCCATGCCTCTTCAGCTTGTTCACGCTCAGCAGCCATAAACGTTACCGCGTTAGCAATAACGATATCTTTGCCTGTTCGTACATGACGTAGTTTCATCCCTTTGGTGTATTGACCAGAGCAAACACGCAAAAATGCAATACGATCACGATGTTTCGGATCCATATTGGCTTGAATCTTAAAAACAAAACCACTAAAAGGTTGTTCACTTGCCGCAACTAAACGCGTTTTAGTTTCTCGGCCCTGCGGAGCGGGTGCAATCTCAACAAATGAATCCATCAGTTCAGTAATACCGAAGTTATTCATCGCGGAACCAAAAAATACTGGCGATAATTCTCCTGCCAAAAAGGCATCATTATCAAATTCATGACTGGCACCGCGAACTAAATCGATTTCTTCTCGTAACTCTACAGCTAAATCACCAAATAACTCATCGAGTCGCGGGTTATCCAAACCTTGAATAATTTCACCGACCTTATCACTATGCGGTTCAAATAGATGCACACTATCGTTTCGTAAGTGGAAAATACCTTTAAAGTTTTTACCCATGCCAATAGGCCACGTAATCGGCGCGCAACGGATATTAAGGATAGATTCAACTTCATCCAAGACATCAATAGGCTCTCGGCCTTCACGATCCATCTTGTTGATAAAAGTCAAAATAGGAGTGTCACGTAGACGACATACTTCCATTAATTTAATGGTACGTTCTTCAACACCCTTGGCAATATCAATAACCATCAGAGCCGAGTCAACCGCGGTTAATGTCCGATAAGTATCTTCAGAGAAATCGGCATGGCCAGGCGTATCTAATAAATTAACGATGCAGTCATTATGCTCAAATTGCATAACTGAAGACGTGACGGAGATGCCACGCTCTTTTTCCATCTCCATCCAATCAGAAGTGGCATGGCGATCCGTTTTACGCGATTTAACACTACCTGCTTGCTGAATCATGCCACTAAATAACAGGAGTTTCTCTGTCAGTGTGGTCTTACCAGCATCGGGATGCGAGATTATCGCGAAGGTGCGGCGCTTGTTGATTTCTGCTAATAACTCAGCCATGGAATAATCTGATTATGAAAAACCGACTATTCTACCTTACTCGGTAGAAAATGGACTATGCTTGTTATTCAGCCATCACATGAATGGCATCAGAAAGTAACGATACCCTAATCACTTCACCAATATTAAGTTTATTACGCATCGCCACATGCTCCGGCAAATCCATTTGCAAAATAGCGCCTTTTGCCAGTTCAACTGAAAACAAGACGGTAGTGATACCACGCAATGTGACGCGGTCACGAATAATACCTGCCACAGGGTTTTCTTGCTCGCCACGTGAAGGTCTAACTCGTTGATGAAGCAGTATTTTGGCCGGTGATAAAGCAAAAAAAACATCCTGTTCTTCTACAAAACCAGTCAATCGACTTACCGAAAAGACATAATGATGCCACTCAAGCATCAACTTACCGTGATGTACTTTTAAGCGTCCTTTCAAAATATTCCTAACATCAACTTGTCTAGCTACGGCTGAATTCATAGGCTGATATAAAACCTGTTCAGGACTACCATGCTGTAAGGTTTTACCATGATGAATAACACAGAGACTATCAGCTAACATCGCGGCCTCATCTAAGTCGTGAGTAACTAAAATCACTGGCATATCAAGATGTCGTCTCAGTGTATTGAGCTCCAAATACAATTTTCGTCGCGTCACTTTATCTACCGCTGAAAATGGTTCATCTAATAACAATACTTGAGGTTGTCTTGCCAAGGCTCTCGCCAGTGCCACGCGTTGTTGTTGACCGCCCGATAATTGTGCAGGATAACGTTGCTCTAAACCGGATAGATTGACTTGATCGAGCAATTTATCAATGGTGTAGTGGCTATCAGGAATACGCTTATCAAGCGCCAGTTTAATATTGTCGGCAACCGTTAAATGGGGGAATAAGGCATAATTTTGAAACACCATGCCCACTCGGCGTTGCTGAGGAGTTTTATTTACACTTGTATCACTATCAAACCACGTTTCATCTTTGCACAAAACCTGACCTTGCGCCGCTAAAGACAAGCCGGCAATACAACGTAACACCGTAGACTTCCCAGCCCCAGAAGGCCCTACTAAGGCCAACGTTTCACCTGACTCACAGCTAAATTCGACATCGAGCTTAATAGGTGTTGATTGTTTTAAGGTCACTTTTAGCATAGCTAGAATCGTAGAACTCTTGTGCGATTAAAACTATAGACCACACTGATCGTGACTAAGGCAATCGCTAATAATATTAATGACATAGTTTGTGCTTGTTGGTGCTCAAAGGCTAAAACGCTATCATAAATAGCAATCGACAAGGTTCGTGTTTCGCCGGCGATGTTGCCACCGATCATTAATACCACGCCAAATTCACCTAAGGTATGCGAAAAACACAACACCATTGCGGTAATAATGCCGGGCCATGCTAGTGGCAACTCAATTTTAAAAAAGGTTCTCCACTTCGATAAGCCACTACACCATGCGGCTTCACGGATTTCAGGTTCAATTTTTTCTAATGCTCGCATCATCGGCTGCACTGCAAAGGGTAAACTATAAATGATTGATGCGAACCATAAACCGGCAAACGAAAATGCCAGACTTTGCCCAGTCAAACTTACAAACACACTACCTAAAAAACTATCATTATCCATGCCCACCAATAAAAAATAACCTAATACGGTGGGTGGCAATACTAATGGCAATGTAATAATAGCTTCAATAATTCCCCGCCCCATAAAATTAGATTTAACCAATAAATAGGCCAAGGCTAAACCAATAGGCAATAGACTGAGGCACGTTAATACTGCCAACATAATTGATACTTCGAAGGCTTGCCAATCCATTTTATGATGCCTTGTCTTCAACTATAAAACCCTGCGATCTAAAAATAGCTTTTGCTGGGTCTGTTTGAATAAAGGCCAAGAACTGCTTAGCCACGGAGGATGCACCGCGGATCAATACCGCTTGCTGCGGTAAGCTTTCGTTTAACTTGATATAGCGCCCTTTTGAAGAAACTTGTGGTTGCAGCATATAGGAATAGGGAACGAAGCCTGCGTCGACTTGGCTTGATAATGCAAATTGTAGTGCTTGTGATGCATTTTCAGCAATTAATAACTGTGATTGGATTTCCCGCCAGATCCCAGCTTGTTCTAATAACTTTTGTGCCGCTTGGCCATACGGTGCATGCATAGGATTTGCTATAGCCACTTTATTTAACTCGCCACGATCTAATGCCAACTTTAAACCCATTAAATCAGCATCTAAACTTAAGGGGGATTGTGTTGATGCAAATAAAACTATTTGGGCTCGAGCAAAATCGATGACTTCACCTTCGCTTAATCCTTCGTCACTTATGCGTAGAATATATGAGGGATCTGCCGAGAAAAAAACTTCAAAAGGTGCGCCGTGTTGGATTTGTGTCGTAAGCGTCCCTGATGCGGCATAAGACACATTAATCTGATGGCCCGTTTGTTGTTCAAACTCCACTATCAACGCTGGTAAAACATAACGTAAGTTAGAAGCGGCTGCGATTTGAATTTCGCTCGCTTGTAGCTGAGAGATAGAGCAGTATAGGAATAAGCCAATAATGTAGTGATTAAATTTCATATCTAATATTTTGACACAAAAAAGCCCCGATAAACGGGGCTTTTTAGTTTACTTTAATAAAACTAAGTAAAGTTTATGCTTCAGTTACTACTTCATGTACTGCTTTCATGCTTAGACGAATACGACCTTGGCGATCAACTTCAAGTACTTTAACTTGAATCAAATCACCTTCAGTCAATTTATCACTCACATTTTCCACTCGTTCTTCAGAGATTTGTGAAATATGAACTAGGCCATCTTTACCTGGCAAGATCGTTACAAAGGCACCGAAGTCCATTAATTTTGCAACGCGACCTTCGTAGATTTGACCCACTTCAATTTCAGCAGTAATTTGCTCAATACGACGTAGAGCATCTTGACCAGCATTGAAATCAGAAGAGAAAATCATCACTGTGCCATCGTCTTGAATATCGATTACAGCGCCAGTTTCTTCAGTCAAGGCACGGATGGTTGCACCACCTTTACCAATCACATCACGGATTTTATCTGAATTAATTTTGATTGTAATGATACGTGGTGCAAATTCAGACATCTCTTCGCGATGAGTTGAAAGATTAGCATTCATTGTTTCAAGAATTGTTAAACGACCATCACGCGCTTGTGCTAGTGCAGTACGCATAATTTCTTCGTTGATACCTTCGATCTTGATATCCATTTGAAGAGCAGTAATACCTTTTGCAGTACCCGCTACTTTAAAGTCCATATCACCTAAGTGATCTTCATCACCCAAGATATCAGTTAGAACAGCATAACCATTTTCTTCTTTGATTAAGCCCATCGCGATACCAGCAACAGGTGCTTTAATCGGCACACCAGCATCCATCAACGCCAAACTTGTTCCGCAAACTGAAGCCATTGAGCTTGAACCATTTGATTCGGTGATTTCAGAAACCACACGAACTACATATGGGAATTCTTCAGCTGAAGGCATAACAGCTTGGATACCACGTTTTGCTAATTTACCATGGCCGATTTCACGACGTTTTGGTGAACCAACAAAGCCCGTTTCGCCAACACAGAATGGAGGGAAGTTATAATGCAACATGAAACGATCACGGTATTCGCCTTCAACGGCATCGATCATTTGTGAATCACGTTCAGCACCTAATGTTGCCACAACGATTGCTTGTGTTTCGCCACGTGTAAACAATGCAGAACCATGTACACGAGGTAATACTGTTGTTTCAACAGTAACTTTACGTACAGTTTTTGTATCACGACCATCGATACGTGGTTCACCAGCAATGATTCTGCCACGAACTAATTCTTTTTCTAATTTCGCAAATGTTGATTTAACGTCTTCCGCTGAAAAATCAGAATTTTCACCAGCCAATGCTTCAACTGCAGCATCACGTATGACGCTCAATTGATCTTGGCGATCTAATTTATCACTAATAGTGTATGCAGCTTGAATGCCGGCATAAGCGTTAGCTTTCACTTCATCGTAGATGTTGCCATCTTTTGCTGGCAACGACCAATCCCATGCTTCTTTACCTGCTTCTGCTTGCAACTCTTTAATTAAGTTAATAGCTGTTTGCAATTGCTCATGACCAAACATGACTGAGCCTAACATTACTTCTTCAGGTAATTCCGATGCTTCTGACTCAACCATCAATACGGCACTTTCTGTACCTGCAACGATTAAATCTAATGAACTTGTTTGTAATTGTGCTTTGCTTGGGTTTAAAACATAAGCACCTTCAATATAACCAACACGTGCACCCGCTATTGGGCCATTGAAAGGAATGCCTGAAATAGCTAATGCAGCAGCTGCACCAATCATTGCAGGAATATCAGGATCAATTGCAGGATCAAGCGCTACTACAGTTGCAATAACCTGAACTTCATTCAAAAAGCCTTTAGGGAATAAAGGACGTAATGGGCGATCGATTAGGCGTGACGTTAATGTTTCTTTTTCAGAAGGGCGACCTTCACGTTTAAAGAAACCACCAGGGATTTTACCTGCAGAATAAGTACGTTCTTGATAATTAACCGTTAAGGGAAAGAAACCTTGGCCTGGCTGAACATTCTTTTTGCCAACCACGGTAACTAATACTGACGTTTCGCCTAGGCTAACAATGACTGCACCACCTGCTTGACGAGCTACCTTACCGGTTTCAAGACTTAAAATATGGTCGCCATATTGGACTGTCTTTTTTACTGAATTCACTATTCTGTTCCTTTCTCTTGACTAATATTGATGCTAACGGCTTATTCCGTAGCGTCTGACAATTTTTAAACCTATAAACAAATATGCCCCTGAAACCAAAGATTTCAGGGGCATATTTTAAATGATAAGTCTGCTGTCGTTTGTTAACGAAAGCATATTTTCATTCATATTCTGTATCGCTAAAAACAATGCTTAGCGACGTAAGCCAAGACTAGCAATTAGCTCACGGTAACGGACGATATCTTTCTTTTTCAAATAATCTAACATTTTACGACGACCACTAACCATTTTTAAAAGACCTTGGCGTGAGTGATGATCATGAATGTTAATTTTGAAATGTTCAGCAAGATCTAAGATACGTGCAGTTAACAAAGCAACTTGTACTTCAGCTGAACCAGTATCAGTTTCTGAACGCTGGTACTTCGTGATGATTTCTTGTGTTTGTTCTAGTGACAATGACATTAAAAACTCCAACTTTTTGTGTAGCATTTATATATTTTTGCTACGAGCTAAATTCTGGATTACCTCAGCAATAATTACCAAGATATCCAACCTTTTAAAAGGGTGACATTCTACCCAGTTTTTTCAATATAAACAATAATTTTACGGTGCGTCTGGAAGAACAAAAACACGTTTAGGTTGTACGTTACCAGTCTCAGTCATCTCGGCTAAACCGATGAACTGTTGCTGAGGATCAAATAGTCTAACATTTGCGCGTTCGAAGGCTTGTTCAACCTTAACCGCTTGACCCTGTCTGATCGCATCAACCATATAATCTGCCAAAACTACTGAAGGCCAATCAGGCAAAGCATCTTCCGAAGGCAATAATGATTCATCAAGTGATGGCAAACCATTTTCAGCACTAGCGATTAATTGCTCAATCGTCAGGGCTTGCTGTTCCATATAGCCTGCAGCTGCCACGCGTCTTAGCATTGTCACATGACCACCTGAACCTAAAGCATGACTAATATCTTCGACTAAGGTACGAATATAAGTGCCTTTGCTACAACGGACATCTAAGGTAAAACTATCTGCTGTAATAGCCAATAGTTGGATATCATAAATAGTGATACGACGAGATTTACGCTCAACTTCAATTCCTTGACGAGCCAACTTGTAAAGCGGTTGCCCCTGATATTTCAATGCTGAAAACATCGGAGGAACTTGATCTAGTTCACCGATAAATCTAGGTAATATAGCCAGTAGATCATGTTCAGTGAATTCAGGTATATCGCTAGTTGATATAACGACACCATCTGAATCACCACTATCAGTGACCGCACCTAATTGGCATGTCACATGATATTGTTTATCAGCATCAAGCAAATAAGAAGATACCTTAGTCGCCTCGCCCAGACATACTGGCAATACACCGGTCGCCAATGGATCTAAGCTACCCGTATGACCTGCCTTATTAGCATTAAACAATCGTTTAACTTGCTGTAATACATGATTAGAACTTCGGCCTGTCGGCTTATCAATAATGATAATGCCAGTTATATCACGACCTTTCTTATTACGACGCGCCATCGAGGATCTTATTTATCTTCAGTGTCAGTATCGTCAGAAAGATCGGTATTTGCTTCCGCGATCAACTGATCCATATGAAACCCATGAATCAATGACTTATCATAAAAAAAGCGTAATTCAGGCACTATCCGTAAATCAATACGGTTAGCAATGCCACGACGTAAAAATCCAGATGCACGAGCGAGTCCCTTAAGACACTCGTCCATATCATCATCAGATTCTACCGATCCCAATCGTGTTACATAGACTTTTGCATACTTTAAGTCAGCCGTAACATCAACATGAGAAACTGTCACCATACCAACACGTGGATCAGATATTTCATGCTGAAGCATTTGAGCCAATTCTCGCATGATGACTTCGCTAATTCGATTTGTACGACTAAATTCTCTAGCCATTATAATTTAGCTTTCACTAGAGTACGTTCAAATACTTCGATTTGATCGCCAGGTTGTACGTCTTTGTAGTTTTTAACACCAATACCACATTCAACACCAGATTGAACTTCTTTAACATCATCTTTAAAGCGACGTAAAGACTCAAGTTCACCTTCGTAAATAACAACATGATTACGTAATACACGAATTGGGCTTGATAATCTGATAGTACCTTCAGTAACCAAACAACCCGCGATGTCACCAAACTTAGGCGAGCTAAAGACATCATCAACGCGAGCCAAACCGATAATTTCATCTTTATAAACCGGTTCAAGCATACCTGTCATGGCTTGTGTTACAAGATCAAGTAAGTCGTAAATGATACTGAAATATTGAACATCTAAGCCTTTCTCAGCAATCACTTTTCGAGCTGTATTATCAGCACGAACATTGAAACCAATCAAAATGGCATTTGATGCAGCAGCTAATTGTGCATCAGTTTCATTTATACCACCGACACCTGAAGAAACAATATTTACCCGAACCAAATCAGTAGATAATTTGAGCAAGCCTTGGCTAACCGCTTCGGCACTACCATGTACGTCGGCTTTAACAACAACATTCAATGTTTTAACATCGCCTGATTCCATTTCATTGAACATATTGTCCAACTTAGCAGATTGTTGTTGAGCCATTTTCAACTCACGCGCTTTCGTTTTACGATATGTCGCTACTTCACGTGCTTTGCGTTCATCAGGAGCAACTTGCATTTCATCACCCGATGCAGGTGTACCAGATAAACCTAGTAGTTCCACTGGTGTAGAAGGGCCAGCAGAAGTCATCGCTTCGCCTTGCTCATTAAACATGGCACGAACACGACCATATTCTTGACCAACGATGACGATATCACCTTTCTTCAAAGTACCTTTTTGGACCAAGATAGTAGCAATAGTACCGCGACCTTTGTCTAATCTAGCCTCGATAACGACACCTGAAGCAGGACCAACAACTGGCGCTTTCAACTCTAACATTTCAGCTTGAAGTGAAATAGCATCTAGTAAGTTTTCAATACCATCACCGGTTAGTGCTGATACTGGAATAAACGGAACGTCACCGCCCCAATCTTCAGGCAATACGTCATGATTCGCTAATTCTTGTTTTACACGATCTGGATTAGCATCTGGCTTATCCATTTTATTCACAGCAACAATTAATAGGGAATTAGCTGATTTAGCATGTTTTACTGCTTCAATCGTTTGCGGCATCACACCATCATCTGCAGCAACTACAATCACCACGACATCAGTCACTTGAGCACCACGAAGACGCATTTCAGTAAAAGCGGCATGTCCTGGTGTATCTAGGAATGTGATTTGACCACGACTAGTATCAACTTTATAAGCACCTATGTGTTGGGTGATTCCACCGGCTTCACCTGTGGTCACTTTGGTACGACGAATATAATCTAATAATGATGTTTTACCATGATCAACATGACCCATCACGGTGACAACAGGTGCGCGAACCTCAGCTTCACCCATGTCTACTTCTGCACCCATTAGCGCTAATTCAACTTCATTATCTTGAACTGGCTTAGCAACATGCCCCATTTCTTCAACCAGAATAACCGCGGTATCTTGATCTAGAACTTGATTGATTGTGGCCATCGTACCTAAGCCCATCAATGCTTTAATCACTTCTGCAGCTTTAACATGCATACGTAAAGCTAAGTCAGACACACTAATTGTTTCAGGCACATCGACTTCATGCACAGTTGGTGCTGTTGGCATAGAGAAACCATGCTCATCAGAACCTTCCATTAGCGTTGATTTTTGTTGGAAAGCTTGAGCACCTTTCTTCTTCTTACGTCGACCTTTGCCATCAGAAACATGTAACTCTTTACGTTCTGTTGTTACGCCTTTGGTATAACGACCGCCTTTACGACCTGCAGCATCTTTAGACGCTGGCTCGGCTTTAGTTTCCTGAGGTTTTTCTTCTGCTTTAGCTTTTGCACGAGCTGCTTTTTGTTCTTTTGCAACTAATTCTGCTGCAACTTTTGCTACCGCTTGTTCTTTTTCTAATAGAGCATCTTCAATTCTTGCTTGTTTTCTAGCAATGAGAGCATGCTCTGCTTCAACACGTGCTAAGTTGGCCGCACGTCGTTTAGCGTCTGCTTCTTCAAGTTTTTTATGCGCAATTTGTGATGCTGTTAAAGCGGGTGCGGCAGGCTTAACTTTGGCTTTATTGCTTTCGACTTCAGGTTTATTTACAACCTGTGCCTCTTTTTTCAATTTTGCTTCCTTAGCTAATGCTTGCTTTTCTTCTTCTAAAGCTTGCTGTTCTTCTTCAGCAGCAAGACGCGCTTCTTCATCAGCTTGCTTTTCAGCTTCTACGGCAGCACTAATAGCCGCCGCTTCACGTTCAGCAATATCCGATTCTTGCTTTTCTTTCAGTGCTTCATCTGCTTCTTGCTTGCGTTTAGCTTCATCTTGCTTAAGTTGCTCAGCTTTTTCAGCATCCTTGATTGCTTGTTCTTCAGCTTCTTTTTGGCGAATCAATTCTGCTGCAGCTTCAGCCTCTTCTGCTGGCGACAATTTCACATAGGTCCGTTTTTTACGCACTTCTACGCTAACGCTTTTTCCACCATTTCTGGCTGCGCCACCTACTTTTATCTCACTGACAGATTTGCGTTTGAGCGTTATTTTTCTAGGTTCAGCAGCTCCGCTCAGATCACCATCCTTACCGTGCCGTTGTTGTAAGAAACTTAACAACGATTGCTTTTGATCTTCCGTAATCGAATCATCGGCATTAGATACTTTAATACCTGCTTCGTTTAACTGTTCAACTAATCGTGCTTCGCTGATACCTATGGTACCTGCTAGATCTTTAACCTTCATATCACTCATGGTT
>JAGXHJ010000069.1 GCA_024636315.1 Methylophaga sp. | reverse complement strand
CCGGAGTATGAATGGCTTTATGCTCAATCTGATTGGTGGTCTTATTGCTTACTGTCTGAAAGAGAGTAAGCCAGCATTAAATCTTACGCGTGAAGAATTTGAATTATTGGTCAGACCTTAACCCGATCTCAGGTTAGTTATTATCGATAATGCGTCTTGTAGAAATGATTTATATATACATACTCTAGCTATAACCGCATCTCAATATGTGTAATCCCGGCATCCAAAAACTCATCACCCTGTGCTGTAAAGCCATGTTTTTTATAAAACTCTTGAGCACTTGAGCATGAGTTTGAGACCAGAGTTTAACTTCCTGTAATCCACGTTGCTTAGCGACTTCAATCAGCTTAACGAGCATCATTGCTCCTATGCCTTGCTTGCGATGGGCTTTTAACACAGCCATACGGCCAATTTTTCCCTTTTGCGTCAGTCTTGCAGTTGCCACAGCTTCGCCATCCTTAAACGCGAGGACATGGAGTGAAGCACTGTCTTCATCATCCCATTCTTCGAGTTCAGAAACCTGTTGTTCTTGAATAAATACGCTAGTACGAATAGGCTTTGCTAATGCATGAGCATCAGCCCAGTCTAGTAGCATTAGCTTTACCTTTGCTTGTGTCGTATGTTCAATTTCAGATGTCATAGATATTAAGCATAACAAGTTAGTAGCATCAGCTCTAGAAATAAAAATATTTTAATTGGCGTACGAATTTTTCTATATCTTCTTATTTTTTTGGGGGGTATTATGCGTAGTGGCATTCAAAAAAGATGAATAACGCTCTTATAAGGCTTTAACAAAAGTCTAATTTAACCCTTTGGGATAGCTGTTTCATGAGTACAACTGGGCTAAGGTCAATCGCAATTTTCGAGGCATCTAAAGGATTAGTAGCACTACTTGTCAGCTTAGGTATTCACCAGCTAGCAGGTGATAGTGCTAAACAAGTTGCAGAGAAACTAGTGACTCATCTGCATCTGAACCCTGCCAATCATCTGCCGAGTATAATTATTAGAGCGGCTGGCGAACTCAATAATTCAAGGCTCATACTTCTCGCTTTTGGGGCGCTTGCCTACTCAATAATCAGGTTTATAGAAGCTTATGGTCTATGGAAGGAATTTCGCTGGGTAGAATGGTTTGCATTGCTGAGTGGAGCTATCTATCTCCCTTTAGAGATTTATGAATGTTTTATAAATACTAATTTATTAAGTGCGGTATTACTGTCAGTTAATTTATTAATCGTTTGCTATCTCTATAATGTCTTACAAAATAGACATAAGACAAAAAATTCACAGGATTAACAATACCGTGGTTAAGTTAAATACAAATTTAGATGAGATACCAAACTATAAGGCCTTTGTGATGGCGGGCAATGATATGTTTCCGACGATTAACGAGCGCGATCATGTTGTCGTTGATCTAGCTCAACGCTTTATTCGCAGTGGCGATATTTATGTCGTTGACTATAAAAAATCGATTATCGTATGTAGGTTATTATTAGACATGGATAAGGTCAAACTCATTTTTGATGGTGCGTCACATGAATTCGAGGCGTTTGTCAGCACCATCACTATTTTTGGTCGCGTTATAGAAATTAAAAGCTTAAATTAGCTAGTTTATGGTTAGATGGCCAATCGCTACTATAATGTTAACTAATTTATAAGGAATTACCATGAATAAAGCGATAAAAATCGTTGCTGGTTTAGTGGCTGTTATCTTGATTACTGTTGTAGTCATTATCAGTACGACAGATATCAATCAATATAAAGGCCAAATCATCGACCTTGTTGAAGATGCTACTGGACGAAGCCTACAAATAGGCGGCGATTTAAAGTTTGCTTTGTCCTTGGTGCCTACTGTAGTCGTTGAAGATGCCAAATTCAGCAATGCCAGTTGGGGCTCTAAACTCGAGATGATGAGCCTGGAAAAATTTGAACTTAAAGTTGCTTTATTGCCGTTAATCACCGGCAAGATTCAGGTTAATAAAATTATTTTAATCGATCCTGAATTTTTACTTGAAACCAATAAAGAAGGCACGGGTAACTGGGAGTTTTTTGCTAACAAAAAACAAAAGACAACCGTAGAATACAAAGGCAGAGTTCCAAGTGTGGTGGTGAATGAAATACACATTGAGAACGCCACTATTACTTATATAGATGGTGTGACAGGACAGCAATCCAAACTGCTAATTGCTCAAATAACGGCAGAATCAGATAACATTGCTGATCCGCTTTCATTGATTATTGAAGCCGCTTACAACGAGCGACCTATTACAGTGACCGGTCATTTAGGCTCGCTGGGTCAATTCACCAGTAATGAGAATTTCCCCTTAGATTTAGTCATCGAAATGAGCGATGCCAAATTGGCATTAAACGGACAGATCAATAAACCAATGGATGCCAGAGGGCTTAATATCGCGGTGAAGTTTGATATTGATTCTTTGACTAAATTATCAACATTGTCAGGTCGTGACTTGCCTGATTTTGGCCCAATCAACGTTAGCGGCACGATTACCGATGATAAAGACAGTTATTCGATTAAATCTTTGGTATTAATGGCCGGAAATAGCGATTTATCAGGTGATGTAACCGCCAATATGGCAACGAAACATCCCACAATAACCGCTACCCTAAACGCTAACTTAATTGATTTAGCAGAACTTACGGGTGAAGAAAAAAAAGAAAAGGCAACTAATAAAACGCGTGTTTTTTCATCAGCGCCAATACCTCTTGCAACCTTAAAATCAATCAATGCCAAGCTGTCGCTTAATGCCAAAAAAATAAAAACCCATAGCATGATATTAGCTGATACCGAGGTCACCGTATCACTAAAAGATGGTGTTCTAGCCATTAAACCTCTTAGTAGCTTAATGGCAGGCGGTAAGTTAGCCGGAAGTCTTGATTTGAATGCCAGTGAAAAATCAGCCATGTTGTCTACAACCATGAGCATTACTGGACTTGAGCCTAATCAACTAAACCATCTGAATGGCAAACTAACCGGTGCCAAAACCGACGTAAATTTTAACGTTAGAGGTAGTGGTAATAGTGTCAGCAAAATTATGGCAAACTTAAACGGTAACCTATTAATTAAAGTGGATAAAGGTGAGATCACTGACTCAATTACGGGTGCATTGGGCGCGGACGCATTTACAGAATTAGTCAGCATGATAAACCCATTTTCACAAAGTAGTGATCACACACAACTGCAGTGTGCGGTGTTTAATTTTGATATTAAAGATGGAGTGGCAACAACGGATAAAGGCATTGGCATCTCGACCAGTCAGATGAATATCATCGGCAGTGGCGTTATTAACTTGGAGACTGAAGGCTTAGATATTGGTATAAAACCTGAACCAAAAGAAGGTTTAGGTATTAATGCGGGCAAATTTGCCTCTTTTGTTCGGGTGGGCGGCACCATAGCTCATCCTCAACCTTCTACCGATTTAACGGGCGCACTGTCAACAGGCTTATCGGTGAGCACGGCCTTTGCAACAGGTGGTTTGTCTTTATTAGCTGAAGGTTTATTCGATCGTTTAACAGCAGATGCTGATCCTTGTGCCACCGCATGGGGGAAAAAATCTGCACCAACGCCAACAACCGAACAACCTGAGAAATCGACATCCAGCAAAGCAGTCGACTCAGTTAAAGATGCAGGTGAAGCAGTAAGCAACACCATAAAAGGATTTTTTAACTAAGCAACCTGAACTCGGGGTAATAAAAACGCCGTCATTCCCGCGGGAATCTATGCCAAAATTGCTTATTCATTGTCCTCTCAGCATGGATTCCGGCTAAAAAGACCACCGGAATGACGATGCTTTTTAAGTTTGTACTGTTTATCCCTTAACTCAAGTTCAGGTTAATGAGCCATCAAAGCTGAAGGCTATATTCAACCATGAATGGTCAAAAGAACTCGATTATCGTTTGACAAAAGAACTCTAGTCCTACAGTGACAATCATATTGCCGTGAGATTTGCTTAGGAATGGCATGATGATACCGGCCAATGGTATCGCTCGTACGGTAATGAAAATTGGGAGTTTACCGAACAGGGATTGATGCAACGTCGCTTTGCGAGCATCAATGATCTCTCTATTGATGAAACGGAACGAAAATTCTTTTGGCCTTTAGGTTCACGTCCAGAAGACAGTCTCAGTTTGACTGATTTAGATCTATAATCCTTGCTGTGATGATCATTTTTTGCGAATGAGACTATCTACTGACTTTAAGTCGCCACAACAAAGCCGCTTTTTCTTGCTTACAACATTTCTCGTTGAACAGACCCTGTCAACGAGCACGGCTTTAATGTGTGTGAGACGTTCTATGGTGCAAGGCGACTAATAACCCAATGACCATCAATATTTTCATAGATAAATCGGTCATGAAGTCGATTGTCTCTGCCCTGCCAGAACTCTATGGTTTTAGGCACGATACGATAGCCGCCCCAAAAATCAGGTAGTGGCACCTCGCCATCTTTAAACTTGTTTTTCATGGCCTCAAACTGACTGGTTAATAATTGTCGGGATGACACATGGCTAGATTGTTGTGATGCCCAGGCACCTAATTGGGAATCTTTGGGTCTACTGGCAAAGTATTTAAGCGACTCAAGTGTTGATACTTTCTCTGCCCTACCGGTGATTTTGATCTGTCGTTCTAATGTCAGCCAAGGAAATAACAAAGCTACCTGAGGATTTACCGCTATTTGCTTGGCTTTTGTTGACCCATAATTGGTAAAAAAAACAAAGCCTTGATGATCAAAATATTTCAATAACACGGTGCGGATACTAACATCGATACCATCTGTAGTTGCCAAGCTCATCGCACTAGGTTCAATGATATTTTCTTGTTCCGCCTGATGAAACCACAATTCAAATTGTTTAAAAGGATCATCATCGAGCTCTAAGCGAGTTAAGCCTTTTTTTAAAAATTGTTTTTGGTGATGCGTTAAATCCATGATTGTATTTATCCTATAGATTTAGATTGCTTTTCAACAAGAAAAACTTTCAGTTTCGAGCGGCTCATTGAACAGACTCAATGTATTCTAAACCAGACTGCTACTGTAATGACAATGTCGAATTTCATTGATAAAAGCCATATGCCAAATCCCACGACATAATACAGACCATTAATTAAAAACTTCACCTCGTTTCAAAAAAACCTTAAACTTGCATCATCAAACGCTAATATAAATTAGCGGAACAAATTCATTCTGATTACAATTAGTTAATACTATGAAAATAATTCACGATAAAATACTTCTTCGCGAAATAATAATAATATTATTCGTCAAACTCATTCTATTGTTTTTTATTTGGCACAGTTTTTTTAATGATGACACCACGCCCGTAACAGCAAATACTATTGCAGATAAATTTATCAGCGATAGTACTCTAGGAGACAGCCCTTGATTTCTGAACACCTGGTTGATATATCGCGCCTACAGTTTGCAATTACCGCTTTATTTCACTTTCTCTTTGTACCACTTACCTTAGGTTTATCGTGGATGTTAGTCATCATGGAATCAGTCTATGTGATGACGGGCAAGCAAGTTTATAAGGATATGACAAAGTTTTGGGGGAAATTGTTCGGTATCAATTTCGCGCTTGGTGTTACTACCGGCCTTACTATGGAGTTTCAATTCGGGACTAACTGGTCGTATTACTCTCATTATGTAGGCGATGTCTTTGGTGCTCCACTGGCCATTGAAGGCATGATGGCCTTTATGCTTGAATCGACGTTTGTTGGCATGTTTTTCCTAGGCTGGGATCGTCTCAGCAAACAGCAACATTTGATGGTGACTTTTCTGGTTGCATTTGGCTCAAACATGTCTGCCTTGTGGATTTTAATCGCTAACGGTTGGATGCAAAACCCCGTTGGAGCTGTATTTAACTACGAAACCATGCGGATGGAAATGAGTAGCTTTACTGAGGTTATATTCAATCCCGTCGCTCAAGTGAAATTTATTCATACCGTTGCCGCAGGCTATGTCACGGGTGCAATGTTTGTTTTGAGTATTAGTGCTTATTATTTATTAAAAGGCCGAGACATTGGCTTTGCTCGCCGTTCTTTTGCCATTGCAGCCGGCTTTGGTCTGGCTTCAATCTTTTCAGTCATTTTACTCGGTGATGAAAGTGGCTATAAAGTTGGCGACGTTCAAAAAACTAAACTTGCTGCAATAGAAGCAGAATGGCATACCGAAGCAGCCCCTGCTGCATTTACCTTGTTTGGCCTGCCTAATGAAGAAACCATGGAAACGAATTATGCGATTAAAATCCCTTATTTAATGGGCCTTATGGCTACCCGTTCGTTTGATACGCCAGTAATGGGTATTAGCGATATTATTGCCGAGGATGAGCTACGAATTCGCAATGGTATGGTAGCTTATGGCTTATTACAAAAACTTCGTAGTGGCCAAAAAGATGAGGCGACTATTCAACAATTTGAAGCGATGAAACACGATCTAGGTTATGGCTTATTATTGAAAAAATATACTGATGATGTCACTAATGCCAGCGAACAACATATCAAAATGGCAGCACGAGACACCATTCCGCCAGTCGCTCCGATATTCTGGAGTTTTAGAATTATGGTTGCTAGTGGCTTCACGATGTTAATCATTTTTTCATTAGCATTTTACCACTGTGCCAAACGCCAAGAATATAAAAAGAGATGGTTATTATGGTCGGCTTTACTTGCTTTACCACTGCCTTGGATTGCCGCCGAAGCAGGTTGGATTGTAGCGGAAGTAGGTCGCCAGCCATGGACAATTAGCGGTATTTTGCCGACACATTTATCCGTATCTTCTTTATCGTTTAATACTGTTTTTAATAGCCTTACTGCCATTATTATTTTTTATAGTCTTCTATTTATCATTGAAATGTATTTGATGATACGTTTTGCCCGCCTCGGACCTAGTAGTTTGCATACTGGTCGTTATTATTTCGAAAAAAATCAAGAGTAAGGGGTTATAACAATGATATTAGATTACGAAACACTCAAAATAATCTGGTGGGCCTTAATCGGTGTATTGTTAGTCGCATTTGCACTAACTGATGGGTTTGATATGGGCGTTGGCACTTTATTACCCATCATCGGTAACACTGATGAAGAACGGCGGATAATGCTAAATACTGTCGGCCCTCACTGGGAAGGCAATCAAACATGGCTAGTCACTGCCGGTGGCGCCCTATTTGCCGCATGGCCTCTGGTTTATGCGATGGCATTCTCCGGATTTTATTTGGCAATGATGATTACTTTATTTGCACTATTTTTACGTCCACTCGGATTTGATTACCGCAGTAAATTAACCAATACAACATGGCGAACCAGTTGGGATTGGGGCTTATTTGTCGGCAGTACGGTGCCGCCCCTTATTTTTGGTGTCGCGTTTGGTAATTTATTATTAGGTGTCCCTTTTCATTACGATGAATTCATGCGGCCTTATTACACCGGTACCTTCTTACAATTACTGAGTCCTTTTGCCTTACTTACAGGCCTCGTAAGCGTTAGTATGATCGTAATGCATGGCGCAGTCTGGCTACAAATGCGAACTTTAGATGGTTTAGAGGCACGTGCCCGCAACGCAGCTAAACTTGCGGCGCTGGTAGTCATCGTCAGCTTTGCTAGTGCTGGGATTTGGTTAACGATGAGTATTGAAGGTTTTGTGATCGACTTTATGCCTAATGCAAATAGCGCTTTCACTCCAGATCTTAAACACGTCAGCCAACAGGCTGGTGCATGGCTCACCAACTATCAAACCTATCCATGGATGATGTTTGCTCCTATTGCGGGGTTTGTTGGTGCTATTTTTGTCTATATTTCGGCACATAATAATCGTTCTGGCTGGGCTTTCATGGCGAGTAGTCTCGCCATCACCGGCATTATTCTAACCGCAGGTTTTTCAATGTTTCCATTCATTATGCCTTCAAGTAGTGATATGAATAGTAGCTTAACAATATGGGATGCAACTTCTAGCCTGATGACACTTAAAATCATGTTTTGGCTGTCACTCATCTTTATACCGATCATTTCCGCTTACAGCTTCTGGACTTATCGCAAGATGTGGCGTCGTATAGATATCCATTTTATCCGTAACAATCAACACACAACTTATTAGGAGCTAATCATGTGGTATTTCGCTTGGATTTTAGGTGTATTGTTGGCGGTTGCTTTCGGTATTATTAATGTGATGTGGCTAGAATCAGATGATATGGACTCTACTGAGTAAGCATAGAGGTTTCCATGTATAGCTTTCCCAGCAGGACTATTTCTTTTTTATTGGCCATGGTACTGTCTGGCCTTGTATTATTTATCCCACACGCACTGACCAATCAAGACAATACCGTCAATCATTGGCTGTTAATGATTTTAATGGTCGGCATAATGATTGGATTTATTCACGGAATTGGCTTCCGAGCCAAGTCAACATTAATTGGCTATATAATTAGTCCATTACTGGGCTGGCCTTTAATGTTCGTTGGGGTACTACTCATAATAGATAAAATAACTATTTTGTAACAATAGTGAGCACTTCTATTATATTATCTAGCGTTGTCGAGAAGATAACTTAGACATTATCTATACTCAATATATAAAAAAGCCTCCGCAGATTTTTCACTCTACGAAGGCTTTGTTCTGAATCTTTGGAAATTTTATTTTAATGAAATAGTTTCTGTACGACCTTTCATTTCAATATTTAATTTATCTTCATTTGCTAACCAACCAATCGCACGTTGTACAACTTTAGCATCTAACGCTGAGTCTTTTGCTACTTTTGCAACGCTACTCGCACCATTTAAATCAAGATATTTCCACACCACACCTGCAGCTTCACCGATTAAATCTGACATTAAGTTACTCCATATATATACCTGAAACTAGCATTAATACTAAGGCATAGATCATGCCATTTTTAATGCCAACGAAATTACCGCGCTATTACAACACTATAACCACTTTAAACACAGGGACTAATTCCCGATTTTCACCTTAAAGGGGCAAAAATTTTACGGGTTGCTCCAAATTGGTGCAAACGCGTACAAAAAACCTTAATTCAATGCCTTTTTAATATTTTCTAATGCCTGAATAATAACCGCTCGTGGTGCCGCAATATTCATTCGCATGAAACCACTGCCGCCTTCCCCAAAACTAATACCAGTATTCATCCCCACTTTGGCCTTATTAATGAAAAATGATTTAAGTTCTTCATCATTTAAAGCTATTGCTCGACAATCCAGCCACAATAAATAAGTGCCTTGTGATCCAGTCACCTTAATATTCAGGCTATTAGTTTCAAAATAGTCGATAACGTGACGACGCGTATCATCAATATAAACCATCAGATCATTTAACCACTGTTCGCCACCTCGATACGCGGCTTCAAAGGCGGTAATGCTAAACGGATTGCAGGCGCTGATATGTAATCTTTCAAATGCGGCGTTAATCGCTTTGCGATGATGCAAATCATTCACAACAAGGCAAGACAAACCTAAACCAGCAATATTAAACGATTTGCTCGGTGATACTGCCGTCACAATCGCCACATCATCGGCGAGAGTAGCTAAGGGGATATGGCAATAATCTGGATAAATTAAATCGGCATGGATCTCATCGGAGATTATCGTTAACTGATAGCGACGAGCGATATCAAGCACTCTTTCTAACTCATCTTGTTGCCATACTCTACCTACAGGGTTGTGTGGCGAACATAACAATAACAACTTAGCACCTGATGCAGCACACTGCTCCAGACGTTCAAAATCAATACGATAATGCCCTTCAGTTAATGTGAGCGTGTTTATTAGTATTTCACGGCCAGTTTCTTTTATTGCTGAATAGAAAGGTGGATATACAGGCGGTTGTACAATTACTTTATCGCCAACTTCCGACAATGCCATAATCGCGGCATGCATAGAAGGAACTACACCAGGACACATCACGATAGTTTCACGTTTAATCGCCCAGTCATGACGACGTAAAAACCATGCTTGCATTGCCGTAAACATTGTCTCTGGATATAAGCTATAACCATAAATAGGATGCTGGGCACGTTGAGTTAACGCATCGCTCACAGCTTGTGGAGCGGCGAAGTCCATATCGGCCACCCATAACGGAATAACGTCTTCAGTACCAAATACGGCCTTGCAAGCATCCAATTTAACACTGGCAGTGCCTGTTCGATCGATTACCATATCTAAATCAGTCGCCATCGCGCTATCTTTTAACCCAAAGCGTGACATCCGACAAAGTATGTTGGAATTTACGACTGGTTTCTCTGATCACAAACGGTACTTGTTGTGACGCTTGCATTAAATCAAAATGGTCACCCAGTGCGCTCTTTAATCCATCTAAGGTGGTGACATTCTCACCATCTTTTTTAAATCCGCCCACCCAGTTTTCTTTTTTAGTGTGCTCTTCTAACCATGTGTATGGCGAAGCTATCAATAACACCCCACCCGCATTCATTCGATGATGAATTGAAGACAAAAACAAAGCGGGATCATAGAGACGATCAATCAGATTAGCTGCTATTACGACGTCGTAACCCGTAAAATGTGGCATTAAATTGCAAGCATCACCCTGTAAAAATTCAACTTTATTTGCAACTGCGGTTAAGCCCAGATCATCCAAGCGACGTTCGCGATGAAGCATCAATTCACCTTCATCGGCGATGCTATATCTAATAAGCCCTTGCGTAGCTAATTGCACACCGAGATTAATCAGCCGAGCTGAAAAATCGATACCTGTAACATGATCAAAATGTTTAGCTAATTCAAAACTTGCTCGGCCGACAGCACAGCCAATATCTAATGCTTTGCCAGCAGGCTTATCACCTAGGGCCTTAATCGCGATGTTAGCTAATGTTTCAGGGAAGTTCGCCACATCATAATAGGTATCCCCATAATGAAATTCGGCATATTCAGATAACATTTTATCATTTTCATAATTTGACACAGGTTGTTCCTCAAGTTCATCTGCCACAACATAACGAAAACCCGCATGCTGAAAAAAGTGTTTACGAAAGGCATAACGTGCAGCCTTTCGACTTTCATTACCGTTTGATATCCAAGAGCCACCTTTGAATAAATTATGTCGGCCATCAAATGTCGGCATAGTGAAATCATCGTAAAGAGGATGCACTTCAAAACCTTCAAGTGGATAAATGGGTGTCTCAGTCCACTGCCATACATTACCGATCACATCATATAACTCACCATGTGCAAACTGATTAACATGGCATGGTGATGCAGCATGATCACAATGGATATTCGCTGGTGCTTGTTGTGTCGCTGTTAGCTCCTCTACACCCGTAAAGTCATAAATCCGTAACCATTCATCTTCTGTTGGTAACCGCACTGGTAAGCCTGTTTGGGCTGCCTTCCAGTTACAAAAAGCTTTTGCTTCATGATAATTCACTTCTACCGGCCAACCCCATGCCATAGCGATCATTTCAGTCATTAATCGCAATTGCCAACCTTGCTCAGATTGATGCCAAAAAGTCGGATGTGTCGCTTTAGAAAAGTTTTTCCAATGTAGTCCTTCTTTTAGCCAATAATCATCATTTTCATATCCATCGGCCTCTACAAAAGCCAGAAACTCTTGATTACTGACTAAAAACTTACTGGCTTGAAAGGCATTTATTTCGGCTTGATGTGATCCATATTCATTATCCCAACCATAAATCGGATCATCAGTGGATTTACCTAAATTCACTGTACCTGATGAAATAGCAACCAACTCATTCGTCGGTGCCGTAGCTGTTTGAGTCCACGGTTGCCACGCCTCATGTTTGCGTACTAAATCTAAGGCTTGCTGACGAATTAAAACTGAAGAGGTTTCAATGTGAATGTGCTCATGCTCAATGCCCATCATGATCGTCCACCAAGGATTTTGCCAATTTATCGGCAATACCAATGGCGCCGTGGCGATGATGTCATTAACGACTACTTTTAGTTGCTGCCGATAAGCCGCTACCTCGGCAACGGTTGGCCAAGCATAATGCGCATCATTAAGATCATCCCAACTCATCTCATCAACACCAATAGCAAACATCGACTCAAACTTGGGATCTATTCGTTCATCAATCAAGCCAGCTAATAACAGTTTATTAACAAAAAATGTGGCTGTATGTCCGTAATAAAAAATCAAAGGATGGCGGAGTGGAATTGATCTTTGATAATAAGCTTGATCATCAGCTAGCGTTTCAAACAATGATTCATAACGCTCAAATGTGGCATTAAAATAAGCGGCTATTTCTACACGCTTGGCATCAACATTATCACCCGTTAGTAAAGGCGTTCTTAAATACTGTTCGGCTGACATGTAATACCCTTTGTAATATTCAAATTGTTTAGACTAACGAACAGTATAAACGTTACAAATAATGCGAGGCTAATTTAAGAACCTCAAATTTGGAGAAAATATACATTGAATTAACTACTCATTACTCCATCTTGAGACTAAGAATCATTATAAATGGTTCGTATTTTTTAAAGTGAAAATAGGGAGATAGATAGAGTACCAATCTAAATCAAACCGAATTGGCGTTATAAAAAAAAGCCGAAGTACATTACGTACTTCGGCTTTTTTCAATTTGGAGCGGAAAACGAGATTCGAACTCGCGACCCCGACCTTGGCAAGGTCGTGCTCTACCAGCTGAGCTATTCCCGCCTGGTTTTGTGCAAAAAATAATGGAGGCTGCGGTCGGAATCGAACCGGCGTAAACGGAGTTGCAGTCCGGTGCATGACCACTCTGCCACGCAGCCCTCGTTGATCTAGACTAAAAAGCCGTGGTTTATTGTACCACGGCTTTTTGGAATTTGGAGCGGAAAACGAGATTCGAACTCGCGACCCCGACCTTGGCAAGGTCGTGCTCTACCAGCTGAGCTATTCCCGCTGAGAAAGACGTGCATTATAGGCACTTTATTTTTTGTGTCAACCCTTCGTAAGCAACATCGGAAGAGCAGCTTTAAGATAACTAAACATAGAACTCAGTGTCAGAGCTGAGGCAACGTAAAGTAAGACAAGACCGATATCAAATATTGGCAACCCAAATAATGGCTTAAAGTAAATCAGGCATCCGATGGATAACATTTGAAAAGCAGTTTTAAGCTTACCTATAGACGAGACCTTAACTGCATTCCTTTGCCCTAATTCAGCCATCCATTCGCGTAATGCGGAAATGGTTATTTCTCGACTAATGATAATAATCACCGGAATCAACACAAACCACTGTGGGGTTTTATAGACAACCAGCACTAAGGCGACGGCGACAAGCAATTTATCTGCAACGGGATCAAGAAAGGCGCCAAAAGCTGAGGTTTGTTGCCATTTTCTTGCCAGATAACCATCTAACCAATCCGTTAATGATGCAACTGCAAACACAAGGGTGGCCCACAATGGAGCCGAGTCATAAGGTAAGAAAAACATGCCGATTAACACCGGTATAAGTGCAATTCGGAGCAAGCTCAAAATATTAGGTAAATTCATTATAAATTCGACTTTAAATAAGTAGTTAGCGTGAATAGTAGCATCTTGTGTTTAATTGTCACTATGAAAAACATCGTAGATTTTTTGTGCTAAGGCCTTACTTATGCCGTCCACTCGCATGATATCTTCGACACCAGCACGTTTAATTTCTTGTAAACCACCAAATTGTTGCAATAATTTTTGACGACGTTTTGGCCCCATGCCGGCAATGCCTTCTAGTGGCGAGGTATTACGCGCCTTAGCACGACGTTGTCGATGTCCGGTTATGGCAAAACGATGTGCTTCATCTCGCACTTGCTGCAATAGATGTAATGCTGGTGAATCTGGCGGCAAATTAACTTCGCCTGCCCGCCCCACTAAAAATAAAGTTTCTTCACCTGGTTTCCGTTCTGGTCCTTTAGCGATACCTAATATATCAATATCAAGTTGCAAATTAGCCATCACCGCTTTGGCTTCTGTTAATTGCCCTTTACCACCGTCAATCAATAATAAGTCAGGTCGCTTGCCTTCCCCTTTTTGTAAACGGGTAAACCGACGGGTTAAGGCTTGATTCATCGCCGCGTAATCATCACCGGGCGTAATTCCTTCGATATTAAATTTACGATAATCACTCTTAATCGCACCTTCTAAACCAAAGACCACGCATGACGCGACTGTTCGTTCACCACTGCTATGACTAATATCAAAACATTCCAACCGTTTGGGCATTTCTTCCAAACCTAATGCCTCTTGTAACAGTTCAAAACGTTGCAATAAATTAGCACGGCTGCTCAAGCGCTGATTTAAGCTGACATCCGCATTCGTAGTCGCCATTGTCATCCAACGTACGCTAGTGCCACGCTGTGGACAGCGTAACTGTACGCGATGTTTAGACTCTGTTTTTAATACATCTTCCAAAAGTGCCATATCTTCAGGTACGTGGCTGACCAGAATTTCGGTCGGCACGTCTTTACCCAAATAATATTGAGGTATAAAAGCAGACAATAATTCTTCTGGCGTGCTTTCTGATGATCCTTTGGGGAAATAACTTTTATTGCCTAAACTACGGCCACCACGAATAAAACACACTTCGACGATAGCGATACCATCTCGCACAATGGCGGCAAGCACATCCAAATCACCTTGCTCAGAACTAACATACTGACGTTCTTGTATACGCCGTAGGCTAATAATTTTATCTCTGATTGAGGCTGCTAACTCAAAGTTAAGTTGTGATGATGCCACTTCCATTTGCTGTGACAATTCATCCATCACTTGTTGATTTTTGCCTTGCAAGAACAAAATCGTATGTTGCACATCTTTTTGATAATCTTCTTCGGAGATCAATCCTACGCAAGGTGCGGTACATCGTTTTATTTGGTGCTGTAGGCAAGGTCGAGAACGATTGTGATAATACGTTTCATCACACTGGCGAACGGGGAATAGCTTCTGTAATAAATTCAGGCTTTCTCGAACAGCACCGGCACTAGGATAGGGACCGAAATAATTACCTGTGCTACGTTTAATGCCGCGATGCAAACTAAGTCGAGGGAATTTATGTCCTGAAATCATCAAATAAGGATAAGTTTTATCATCACGTAACAAAATATTGTAACGAGGCATCCATTCCTTGATTAAGTTATTTTCAAGGATAAGTGCTTCATTTTCAGTATGCGTCACTGTAATTTCAATCGAGGCGATTTGCCCCGCCATGACACGCGTTTTTGATGTTAAGCCAGTATTACGAAAATAACTCGACACCCTATTTTTTAGATTTTTGGCCTTACCAACATAAATCACCGTGCCATCACTATCTATCATCTGATAGACACCGGGACGACTGGTTAATGTTTTTAGAAAAGCGGCAGAATCAAATCGCTTATCTACTGCCTCTGCCTGCCCATTTTCTTCGGTCATTATTTAGTTATTACTCGCCCGTTTCGGTTTCATTTCTAGGTGAATATTGACGCAAATAACATTTATGAGCTTGTACAAAACTATTTATAGATAGGCCTAATAAAATTACGGCGCCAATCAATGCGGGTATATTTTCTCTAAAAAACCAAAACATGGCCAAAGCAGCTAATAATTCACCACTACCGATCACTTTTAGCAAGATAACGTTTTCAATTCGTCTCATTTTTCATTCTCCCTTTTTATTATGTTAAACATAACTTGTTATTATCACACATTTAGCAAGGTCAATATATGTTATGTATTGACCCCGTATTTTTGAAATTGACACTATTTTTGTTATTCCTTTCTTTGCCCCGTTTCCTAGGAAATTTAATCTCCTGAAAGCGTAAGAAACTCATACTAACAACACGCAGTAATGATAGTGGAACCTAAAATTATTTTTTGATAATCATTAATTTAGCGCTTTACAATCATCTAACAACTGATTGGCTGTGTATTCAATCATGATTTATGTAAAAATGGCGCGTCTATACTAAAATATATCTCAATAACATGGCCTCATCAGAATTATCAAACCCACTCGTACCACAATTACCCAGTCGCTCCACCGACGTATTTCAAGCAGGACAGCTTTATGGTAGTTCGCAAGGCTTGTTATTAGCCAAAACAGCACAACAGCATACCGGACCGATTTTAGTATTAACAGATGATACGGCGACAGCCCATCGTTTAGAGTTGGAAGCCAAATTTTATCTCGGCGAAAATCCCTTACCGATTATGCATTTTCCCGATTGGGAAACCCTACCCTACGACACTTTCTCTCCACACCAAGATATTATCTCTGAGCGCTTAGAAGCTTTACATAAACTGCCCGACTTTAAACGGGGTATTTTATTAGTACCCATCGCCACATTAATGCACCGCATTGCACCGCGTGATTTTTTAGCGGGCAATACATTAATGCTATCCACTGGCGATCAGTTTGATATTGAAATATGGCGTCTTAAGCTAGAGAAAGCAGGCTATCGTTACGTTTCGCAAGTGATGGAACATGGTGAATTTGCCGTACGTGGTGCAATTATCGATCTATTTCCAATGGGTAGTAAGCATCCCTACCGCATCGATTTGTTTGATGATGAGATCGATACCTTAAGAACCTTTGATCCAGAAACACAACGTTCCATCAATACGATTGATACCATCCAATTATTACCAGCACGTGAATTCCCTGTAACCGAAGACAGTATTCATCTTTTTCGCCAACAATTTCGCCGTCATTTCGAGGGTGATCCGCAACGTAGCTTTATCTACCGAGAAGTTACTGAGGGCAATATGCCTGGCGGTATTGAATATTATTTACCTCTATTTTTTGAGAAAACACAGGGCTTAATCGACTATTTACCGAGTAATACCTTACTTTTCAACATCAATGAACCTCATCACGCCGCCGCGTCTTTTTGGCAAGAAATAAACCAACGTTATCAACAGCATAATGTCGACAAAGAAAGGCCGTTACTCGCTCCCAATGAGATGTTTTTTCCGGTTGAAGAGTTATTTGCTCGCTTTAAAAACTACCAACGCCTGAACATCCAAACGTTTGAGCTTGAGCCTAAACAAGGTGTGTATAACTACAACACCGCCATCCCACCCCAACTTACCTTAAATGCACGTCATGACCATCCTTGTGATGCCCTGATTCAGTTTATTAATAATTTTGATGGCCGTATTTTATTCGCCGCAGAAACAGCTGGCCGACGCGAAACCCTATTGTCCTTATTGCACGAGAATGCGATACAACCTGAGAAATATAAAAACTGGGATGACTTTCTCCAAGGTGATTCACCATTAGGGATCACCATTGCCCCGCTCGAACACGGTTTAATTTTACAACACAATAATATAGCGCTAATTGCTGAACCCCAATTGTTTGGTCAACAAGTCATGCAACGTCGGCGTCGAAGTCGTAAAAAACGTGATGCTGATGCCGTTATTCGTAATCTGGCTGAACTTAATATCGGTGATGCGGTAGTCCATGAAGATCATGGCGTCGGGCGTTATCTTGGTCTACAAACCTTGGATATCGGCGATGTTCATACCGAGTATGTCACCCTAGAATATGCCAAAGGCGACAAACTGTATGTGCCCGTTGCCGCATTAGATTTGATAAGTCGTTACTCTGGCGCGGCACCTGAGCTTGCCCCACTCCATAGACTGGGCTCGGGACAATGGGAAAAAGCTAAACGTAAAGCCTCTGAAAAAGTACGTGATGTCGCGGCTGAATTACTCGACATTTATGCGCAACGGGCTGCTCACAAAAAGCCGCCTATGGATCAGCCGGATGACCAATATGCTGCATTTACCGCCGCCTTTCCTTTTGAAACCACGCCCGACCAACAAGATGCCATTGATGATGTAATCAAAGATATGACATCCGATAAACCTATGGATCGCCTCATTTGTGGTGATGTCGGTTTTGGGAAAACAGAAGTGGCTATGCGTGCCGCCTTCCTTGCGACGCAATCAGGCAAACAAGTGATGGTATTAGTGCCTACAACACTATTAGCCCAACAACATTACGAAAATTTCAAAGATCGCTTTGCAGATTGGCCCATTCACGTTGAAGTCATGTCGCGCTTTCGTTCCAAAAAACAACTCGATACTGTTAAATCATCAATGAGTGATGGTACTGCCGACATCATCATCGGTACCCATAAACTGTTACAACAAGATATTGATCCTAAACGTCTTGGTTTGTTTATTTTGGATGAAGAACATCGATTCGGTGTTACTCAAAAAGAACAAATCAAAAAATATCGCAGTGAAATTGATATTCTCACCCTAACGGCTACGCCAATACCTCGTACGTTGAATATGTCAATTTCAGGTATCCGTGATTTATCGATTATTGCCACGCCACCGGCACGCCGTCTGGCCATTAAAACCTTTGTACAAGAATGGAAGCCGGATAATATCCGTGAAGGAATGTTGCGTGAAATTAAACGTGGTGGCCAAGTCTATTTCTTACACAATAAAGTAGATGATATTGATCGCATGGCACGTGAGATTGAATTACTGGTGCCAGAAGCGAAAGTCGCCGTCGCCCACGGTCAAATGCGTGAACGAGAGTTAGAACAAGTCATGCTCGACTTTTACCACCAACGTTTTAATGTCCTGGTCTGCACCACGATTATCGAAACCGGTATTGATATTCCATCAGCTAATACCATTTTTATAGATCGAGCAGACAAACTCGGCCTAGCCCAGCTTTATCAAATTCGGGGACGTGTGGGTCGCTCCCATCATCGTGCTTATGCCTATCTGATTGTGCCACCACAAAAAGCGATGACCAAAGATGCTATCAAACGACTTGAAGCGATTGAATCACTCGAAGACTTAGGTGCAGGTTTCACCTTGGCGACCCATGATATGGAGATTCGTGGCGCAGGCGAATTATTGGGTGATGACCAAAGTGGTCAAATGCAAGAAATCGGCTTTGGTTTATATAATGAACTGCTCGAACGTGCGGTTAAAGCACTAAAATCAGGCAAAGACCCAAGTCTAAATCTTACCGATCGTCACTTTATAGAAATCGACTTGCATGTGCCGGCGTTAATTCCGAGTGACTACTTACCCGATGTTCACACCCGACTTGTCTTATATAAACGTATCTCTGCGGCCGCTGATAATGAAGCATTACGTGAGTTACAAGTCGAGATGATTGATCGTTTTGGTCTGTTGCCAGAACAAGTACATACCTTATTTGCCATTCATGAATTACGTTTCAAAGCAAAAGCTATAGGCATTCGTAAAATTGATGTTTATGAACAAGGTGGTCGTATCATCTTTGACAAAACACCTAATATTGAACCGATTGTGATTATCCAATTAATTCAAACACAAGCTAAAAAATATAAACTCGATGGCCAAGACAAATTGCGTTTCATAGAAAATATGCCTGATGCAGATAGTCGACTAATAGCCTTAAATTCTTTACTCGACCTACTTGCACCTGCCCACCTGCTATAAGGTATGAGATAATGCGGCCTTTATACAGTACAATACACACTAATTTAGACATGAGATGAGCACGCCCACCATGAGTATTTCTGGCAAAGTCATTATCCAAGGCATTACTGAGAGTGGTGGTACGTTCCGCCCTAGCGATTGGGCTGAGCGCCTGTGCGGTGCAGTCGCTAGCTACGGCCCTGGACGACGAATTATCTTTCATCCCAACGTAAAACTAGCAGCGATGGAAGGCATTAAATGTGTCGTGATTGATGCATCACTCGAAGAAGAAGATGAAATGCTATTTGAATTTCTCACTGATTTTGCTCATGAAAATAAATTACAAATTCTACGCACAGACCACTTTCCACTAGTTAACGACGGCGTTTAACCAACAGCAAGGTAATATAAAAGACTTTCATTAGACCTTAGAAATAGGGCAAACCTTAGCTAAGTTTGGCTTAATAAATTTCACCATTGCCACTAAAGTTATGCATTCGTCTGCTGTTCCAATTATCACTTTCAACTTACCCCCCCCTTCATAAGTCATGTAACAACTTGAATTTTAGACTTAAAAAGCAGTAACTCGCTATAATATATTTGCTGTTTTCATGGCGCGACCAAGCATTTGGCCATTTTTATCTGTAGCGCCCAAGTTAGAATTCTTTTCCCAACCCCGTCATCACACTTAATTGCTATATTGCTAAACGCGGTTAAAGCCAAGCACTATTTACTATACGGCTACCCTACTCAAGATAATAACCGTAACTATATTAAAGCACACCATCATGCACAGGCCAGCAGTTATAATTGAAGTAACAACCATAAAACTTCTACCTTCGGGTATATTCATATAAATAGGTATGCCTATATATAATAAATACAGGCTGTAAATCACTGAAACCATTAACACCATAATACATAGCCATACAATCGGTACAAAGCCAACTAATCCGGCCATATACATTGGTGTAGCCGTATAGGTAACAAAGAGTAGGCATCGTTCAAAACTGGTTTCCGTTGCAACAGATCTTTCGATTATAAAGGTAAAATAAGCCATTAATAATGTAGAAAAAACGATAAGTGCATAAAAAGTCATAGCCACAAAAAAGGCAGTGTTCATTGCCACTAGATGAAATTCTGTGCCCGACAGACTCCAGCCGACTTGGGTAACGCCTATAAGGAATGAAGCGGCAGGAACTGCGGCAAAAAAGATTAATCGTGTAAGACTGAATTGAGTCAGATCTGCATTCTCATCACTAATCGATTTCCACTCGACTCGTGGAATGGAGAACAAACCCAAAAAATGTTGTTTGTGACGTGAATACATAACTTCCTCCTTCAATATATGTAAATAAAAACAAACATAATTACCATATAAGAGACAACTAGAATTTATACCTTTTTATTAGTAAATTCAAGTTAGTTAATATTTCGCATCATAAATTTAGGTTAGTCTTGTCATAAAAAACTACTCTAATATAAAATAAATAAAACAGAACGACAAAGAACAGCTAACTTAGGAGATGATATGTAGGCAGATCTTGATGATGCAGTAAGATCGGTAATGGATAAGGCAGATCATGGCGTGTGTTAGCTCGTGAATAGCATTTGTTTTCGCACATTGCCTTTTTAACCGTTATCAAAAAAGCTAAGTCATTGATTTTATTGGTCGGGACAGCAGGATTTGAACCTGCGACCCCTTGTCCCCCAGGCTAGTGCACTTTCTATATATATATCAATAACATAGATCAACTACTCATAAAACAATCATTTCGTAACCCCGCATTTTCACTATCTTTGAATGCGGGTTTTATGAAATTGTAACGACATCTTCATGCTGAGGCATAACACGATTACAATGTGGATTGCAAAACAGATCGTGCATGCATGCATGTAAGTAAGTAAATTTGGGGGAGTGGTGAATGCACGAACATCAACCTGATGCATAAATGCCCTCCCCCTTCAATTCGACTCTGTTTCGGAATCGAATCCTGCCCCTATAAGAGCAACTATAAGATCCAAAATCAACAATCTCATCATAACAAAATTAATGAGGTTGTCGATTAATGCTCAGTATGACCCCTTAGGAGTTCGTAAGGCTATTATACTTTGGTGCCGACGGGCCCATGGGCTACATCCCCTCCCCCCTCGAAACAGCTTCGTAACATGTTTAAACCGTTGATACGTATGAGATAAAATCATTTTCTTACTTATCAAAATCACCATATTATAAATCAATTGGTTACCTGATAGTTTTGAGAACGTTTAATCCTCATGCATCCTAGCTCTCATGCCACTGTTTTTTTTGAAGATGTGAGAACCATCCCTGTTAATGGTCGCCATCTACTAAGATTATTGTACAAATTATAGGCTATAAAATTACTTCGTTTTTATTAGGTCACTACATGTGAAGAAAATTGGAGACTTTGTGACTTAAGCTGAGAGTAAGTATTCAGCTAGTGATGGTTTGTCAGTTAACAGATCTGCCAAAGTGTAGCGATCAAACACGCTATATAAGGCAGTTTGTGCCTCACGCAAAATGGTCATTAATTTGCATGCCAGCTGAATACAGCATGTGCCTTCAGTATTTACACAAGGTAGTAAACCGCTATCACCTTCCGTACTTCGTAATAATTCACCAAGATTAATCGACGCAGGATCACGCACTAACCGTAAGCCGCCCCCTTTTCCTCGTACCGTTTCCACATAAGCTTGTTGCGCCAGATGATGCACGACTTTAGTCAAATGATTATCTGAGATGCCATAAGCCTGAGCAATATCGGCAATCGTGACCAAGTTTCCTTCTTGCAGGCCTAAATACATCAAAACGCGGATGTTGTAATCAGAAAATGTGGTAAGGCGCATAACGTCAATCCCTAGTTAAAGATGCATTTATTATATTGCTTTAATAAAACGGCTGTGCTAAATTGCGATTAATCATAAGGTTCATTCTACATGTATCTTTAAGAAAGTCTATCAAATAAACTGATAGTAGCTTTCTATAACAGCTTAACCCTTTACCAACAAATTAAAAAAGGAACTGTCATGGCTCAAGCTCATCTCCATTTGTTAGCTGAACAAATTTATCCATTTGATGCCCGTGGTGTTGCCAAGCGCTTTCGCCATGCTGCGATCTTTGGTGCTTTAGATGTCCTCAACAGTGGTGAAACCATGCGATTTGTGAATGATCACGATCCTATTCCGCTGCTGGCTCAGTTAGAGCAACGTTATGGTGCCACCCTGCAAATCAAATATCTGCAACGCGATCCAAGTAAAATAATGATCGACTTCATTCGTATATAACTATAGATTAACTGACGAATGTTTTACCGACATGCGATGCTTGTTCTGCTGACATTCGCCATTGCTGCGCTACTGATTTTACTACGCAGTGATAGCGTGATTGTCAGCTATCATATTGTTTTCGCTATTGGAATCGTACCATTGATCGTCAGTGCCATGATACATTTTGCACCGGTGTTAACCCGTTCCAAACAAACCAAGTCTAAACTATCCATCTTCATTATCTTAACCTTAATTGCCGGTCTTTTAACCAGTAGTTATTTTGCGTTTCCAAATGCCGTTCCACTTGGTCATTATGTCGCTGCAACTATCAATATGATGACGATAATCGCTCTAGGCTATTGGATGATCACTTTAAAACGTAAGGCGATAGATAGACCTCATCCCTGTCTCGATTGGTATTTAGCCGCACTGATCTGCTTATTGTTTGGGCTGGCTGCAATTGTGATGACTTTTTTTGTTCCGAAACAAGCTACAGCATTGCGTTTGGTACATTTACACTTAAACACACTGGGCTTTATCGGCATCACAGCACTCGCTACTTTACAAGTTTTGTTACCCACAACAGCACAACAGCCCGATCCCTTGCTGGCAACTCGCATGCGCCGTCATTTGAAATGGCTGATGTTGGCTATTGTAGCTATCGCTGGTGGTGCGGCATGGTATCCACCTCTTAGCTGGTTCGGCTTGTCCATCTTGTTATGGTTATTATTCATTATCATGAAATCATGGCTGTCACTTTATTTTAATAAGATCATGTGTTTACATGGCACCACATCCAGCTTGGCGATAGCCTTATGCGGTTATATCATCGCGGTTATCATGGGCGCAGTTCATGCTCACAGTACGCCGAGCATCAATCCTACTGCAATCTTCATAATTGCTTTTCTAATGCCGCTAGTCACTGCTGCCATCACTCATTTACTGCCATTGTGGTTATGGCCAGGTCAACAAACACAGTGGCATCAACACGCTTGGCATCATTTGGGGACGGGTAGCACCCTACGTTCCCTAGTCTTTGTGGTCAGTGGTATATTAGCCGGTATCGGCTTGAACTTAGCTTGGTTACTGGTCATCGTGGTCATGGCGTTATTTATCAGCCAAGTATTTGATATATTGATCACAGCACAATCAGTTCATAACTCAATGTCAAACAGGCCAAACACAAAATGAAATTAGCACACTCTTGGCACACATTTACCGCTGCACCTCATCGGATGTTTTTCTTTGCTGGTGCCGTGCAGTTATTACTCACCATGATTTGGTGGTTGGCAGATCTTACTGGTCGTTATAGCAGTATTTATTCGCCGATCTCATGGACGATTTCGCCTTTAGATGCCCATGCTTTTTTGATGATTTATAGCTTATTTCCACTCTTCATATTTGGCTTTTTAATGACCACGTATCCTCGCTGGATGAATGGTGAAGAAGTGAAACGTCACCATTATGTGGGTGCTTGGTCGTTACTGATTGCTGGCATCATACTATTTTATGTAGGACTGATCGTTAGTCACAGTCTATTAGTATTAGCGATTAGTCTATTTTTAGCTGGCTGGACCATCGTGTTATATGCCTTATTAGATGTCTATTTACGAGCACAACAACCTGATAAACGCCATGCCACCATCACATCAGTGGCGTTACTAGTAGCATGGTTACTCATTGCCGTGATGCTAACAGGCGATATCAATTTAATAAACCTCAGTAAGATCGGCGGTATTTGGTTGTTTTTATTACCCATATTTTTTGCTGTCAGTCACCGTATGATCCCCTTTTTTTCGAATACTATCATTGCCGACTACACTATTGTGCGACCTAATTGGGCGTTAGTATTAATTATTTTTGGTGGGATCATTCATGCCATACTTGAACTTGCCGGACAGCAGGCTTGGTTATGGCTAATCGATTTACCGATGGCGCTGGGCGCATTGTATTTGACTTACAAATGGGGCTTACGCGACAGCTTTGCTGTACCGCTATTGGCGATGTTACATATCGGCTTTTTATGGCTGGGGGTGGCATTATTATTTTATAGTATTCAAAGCTTAGTCTTACTCACCACTGAGCAACTTTTGTTTGCCAAAGCACCATTGCATGCCTTAACTATTGGCTACTTTAGTTCAATGATGATGGCAATGGTGACACGCGTCACACTCGGTCATTCAGGTGCAACTTTAAAGGTGAACCGTCCAATTTGGCTACTTTTCATCAGTTTTCAAGCCATTGTTATCACCAGGATTTTGTCAGAATTACCTAGCATAAGCTTTACCCTAAAAAGTCATCTCTATCTTTGTAGCGCGGTACTGTGGTTAGCCTGTTTTGGTTTCTGGTTTTATTCCTTTAGCAAAACCTATTGGCGTGTTAGATCAGATGGTCGCCCCGGTTAACTTCGATCGTTAAAAATTAAGTCAGAATTCAAATCGAGGCGCTATAATCAAATCACATACTTTTTCAGTGGAGCTTATTTGGTGATGTACAGACTCGATAAAATGTGAATATTAGCGACCATCTTGACTACTTTAATCACCCTTGGCGGCTGTGATCAAACTGAGCAATATGACAACAACACGGCGACCATTTAAGTCAGCGATAGCGATGTCACGGCTAAGGTTCACGCCGCCTTGTCGGCAGATAAAACACTGAACAAGCTTGCGCTTAATGTCGAGACACGCAAAGGTGATGTTTTATTGACTGCGAGGTTGAGCAGCCAAACCAAATTGAATATATTCGTCAATTAGTGTCGAATATTGAAGGCATCCATACGTTGCACGATCACCTTACGGTCAAACAATGAGCTAATAGCAATGACAAAGAGCCTGAAACATTTTTTAATTTACATCACCCTTGTCATTTGACATTACGTGACAAGACAGCCATTAGTTCTATGACTGCTATCTGTATCGAGGGAGTAAAAGTTAATTATGAGTGATAAAAAAGAAACCGATTGGGATCCGAAATCGGAAGAGGTCCTTCATGACCAGCGCATGGTCTATGATCGAATGCGTGAACATTGCCCCGTTGCACATAGTGAGTTCCTAGGCTGGTCGCTGTTTCGACATGAGGACGTAACCCGCGTTCTCGAGGATCATGAAACGTTCAGTAACTCGGTGTCCAAGCACCTTTCCGTACCTAACGGGATGGATCCCCCTGAACACACCCCATATCGTCGCCTCATCGAGCCGTATTTTACCCCAGAACGAATGGACGCCTTTGAACCCTTATGTCGGGAAATCGTTATGACCTTGGTGCAGAGCGCACTTGCCAGCGGCGAGGTAGAGCTGATTACCGATTTTGCCCAACCTTTCGCGGTGCGTGTTCAATGCGCCTTTCTCGGCTGGCCGGCGGCTTTGCACGAACTACTAATCCAATGGACCCGTAAAAGCCACGAAGCGACCCTCGCGCAAAATAGACAGACCCAGTCGGAACTCGCGCAGGAATTCGAAGTGCTCATCGACGGCATATTGGAGGCACGTCTCCAGTCTGAAGCAAGGTTTGAAGACGACGTTACCACCGCCCTGATGCATGAAACAGTTGAGGGGCGACTGTTGAAGCGCGAGGAAATTGCCAGCCTGTTGCGAAACTGGACCGCCGGAGAGATCAGCACCATTTCCGCATCGGTTGGCATCCTTGTTCACTATCTTGCGCAACATGCCGAGTTGCAGATGCAATTACGCACTGAACCGTCGCTTTTGCCCGCCGCAATCGACGAAATGCTCCGAATTCACGGACCGTTGGTAGATAACCGGCGTATTACAACCCGCCCTGTGGAAATCGGCGGCCGAAAGTTGGGAACTGGCGAGCGAATTTCTCTTAACTGGGTGGCTGCCAACCGAGACGGACGTGTCTTTGAAGCGCCAGACACTTTTCGTCTAGACCGTGACCCCATCAAGAATCTTCTTTATGGCGCTGGGATCCACGTATGTCCAGGGGCACCGCTGGCTCGAATGGAGTTACGAGTAGTAATGGAGGAGCTATTGAAACATACCACCGCGATCGGACTTGCACCGGATAAATCACCGACCAACAGCAGTTATCCTTCAAGCGGATTTTCCGCATTGCCCCTGAAGATCCAATGGGCGTTATCCCCTAAGTGAGTGCGCGAGGCTACATTAAATAGTCAATTAAGCAACGGATCGCCGTGCCGCTGAAGGTAGACTTTCGAGCATCACACGCTGGTCTCTATGCCCAACAAAAGTAAGGAGAATTATGCTATGCCAATCTACAAAGTCAAATTAAAATGCAAACGAGAAATCGCAGAGGGAACGATGGCGTTTCATTTTGAAAAACCAGCAGGGTTTGTCTACAAAGCCGGTCAATTCGCTGACTGCACCCTGATCAATCCCACTGAAACTGACGCCAAGGGCAACACACGTACTTTTTCATTGGCGAGCGCTACTTACGAAGACGATATTATATTCGCGACACGGATGCGTGATACGGCGTTCAAGCGGGTATTAAAAACAATGGAGGCTGGCACCGAACTCACTCTGGATTCCCCTCATGGCTCGTTCACGCTACACAACAATGTGAGTGTTCCTGCTGTTTTCCTAACCGGCGGCATTGGCATCACCCCAGTAAGAAGCATTGTTCTTCAAGCTATTCACGATAAGGTTACGCACCGAATCCTGGTCTTTTATTCCAATACAAGACCCGAAGATGCGGCGTTTCTGGATAATTTGATGGACTCTCACGACAGCAATCCAAACTATACCTTTGTCGGTACGATGACGCAGATGGAAAAGTCCAGCTGCGAGTGGCAGGGGGAAACAGGATTTATCAGTAAAGCCATGCTCCTGAAATACATTGATGATTTGACTCTTCCCATCTACTACATCGACGGCCCACCGGCGATGGTGAATGCGATGCGACAAATATTGAGCGAAGCGGGTGTCGACGATGACAATATTCGCACGGAGGAGTTTTCAGGCTACTGATGACGACTATATGTAAGTATTGCCGCACAACCATTGACTAAAGAGGATCTGGCACTTGTCGGTCTGGTGGCTACGCACGGTGTTGCTCGTGATGGTTGGGTTTTAGGCCTGATCGTCATCACTTCATAGCCTACCGCAACGCTCCGCCGATTCCGGCACAGGTGCTTGTGTTCGTCTGTTTACTTGTGACGATACCAGCGAAGGCCAAGCCATCTTTCTCAAGTACGGATTGATGAATAACGGCAGATCTGGGGCCATGGCGCAAGGCAGGGTTCTTATCTACCGCGGCTGTCTGTTGCATCAATACTAACAATTAGCGTTATTTTAAGCTGGAAAAATAAGCGGCGATGTTATCAATGTCAGCATCTGATAAATTAGCGGCTTGCATCTGCATAATGGGCGCCATGCCACCATTCCGATCTTTGTTGCGGTAGGCATTTAAAGCCGAGATTAGATAGGCTTCATTTTGACCAGCGAGATTAGGATACATACCAGCGACAGCGATACCATTTGCACCATGACAGGCTGCGCATAGTACTGTTTTGGCTTTTCCTGCTGCAACATCACCTGCTGCAAAGGCTGAATTTGTGCTAAACAGTGCTGTTAGCGCGATTAGAGGGAAGATAAGACGTTTCATATGGCGATCTCCTAAATATTTAAAGTGAAGTAGGGTTATACCTTTAGATTAATGAATAAATAAAAGCTATTTTTTTATCTGGATTAATCGACGCTCTTAAAGATGCATGTTAAATATAGCTTAAATGTAGCACAGCACTTCCATTAAAGCAAGATTTAAAATACATCTTTAATACAGGTAACACTATACATCTTAGTTCTTTTTCTGATTATTCCATCCGAATCATGATGTATTTAGGGCTTCAGCAGGGCGACGACTTGTTGGTCACTATTTCGGATATTGCTCAAGCTTGTAACATTTCAGATAATCACCTAACGAAAGTAGTACGTCATCTTGCTAAACATGTTTATGTAGAAACCGTTCGAGGCAAAGGTGGCGGGCTTCGTCTAGTACGCGGTCCCACCACCATCAACATCGGAGAAATAATACGCGGCACGCAAGGGGATACCGCATTATTGCCCTATTTAAATATGGATGGGACATACTGTATCCAGCCGGTCTGTAAACTGATGGCAATTTTACGTGAAGCTCACGTTGCGTTATATAACGTACTAGATCAGTCCCCCACTTGGCAGCTTTATTAGTCGCCCCTCCCAACTTGCACGTATATTACTATCATCCTAGCTATTGATTTAACGGTCAGCTTTCGAGCTCATTAATGGTTAGTGATAATGAGCCACCTCCCCCCATTAATTTAAGCTACTTGAACGTTAAATATCGGTTGCTGGACCAAAAACTTCATAATGCAGCTGGTTATCTGGAAAGCCAATGCTATTGAGGATAGATTTTAATGCCGACATAAATGGCTTTGGTCCGCAGAAATATAGATGAGCAGACTTATCTCTAAGCCATTCATCAAGAACAGCTTCAGATAAGTATCCTATCCAATCAGCTCCTTCACCAGATTCAAAAGCAGTTTTTAAGTCCACATCTGTTTTAGTGCAAATATCAATCAAGTCATGCCTAAAAATTTGCTGCTCTGAATTTCTACAACATTGAATGAATTGGATATTACTTTTATTTATGCCTGAAGCCATGGCTTCTAGAAGCATACTGTACAAAGGTGTAATGCCTACTCCTCCAGAAATAAAGACATGTTTTTCCGCCTCTTTATTTAAACAGAATAATCCACTGGGCGCACTCAGATGAACCTCATCACCCACTGAGCTTTGGTGCAGGTATTGAGAAACAACGCCGTCTTTCTCTAATTTTGTGGTAATTCGGTAATGTTCAGAATCTCCCCAAGAGGATAATGAGTATTGTCGTATTTCATCATATTCGCCATTCAAACCAAGAAACTTGACACCAATGTATTGTCCGCCTATATAGTTAGCAATTTTTTCACCATCAGATGGTTTGAAGTAAAATGACTTAACCTCTGACGTTTCCTCGACGATATTCGTGATTTTGAACGATCTAAATGCTCTCCAGCCACCCTGCTGATTTTCACTATTAGTGTAACTTTCCTCTTCAGTATCAATAAATATTTGAGCAAGTACTCCGTAGGCTTCACCCCAAGCCGTTAGTGCAACATGATCATCAGGCAGTTGTAATACACTCTGAATTGCAGCCAGTAGATTCTCGCCTACTATCGGATAATGCTCGGGTTTAATACCAAGACTTGCGTGTTTATTTGCAATTCGTTTTACAGCTGGAACCAGTGTTTCTGTCTGGTCAATATTGTTAGCATAAGCAAAAATCACATCAGATAGCGCGCTCGACTGGCTACCATTTTTCTGATTTGCCATGTTGAAAATATGTTGTAAATTTGGATTACTTTCGAATAATCTTTTATAAAACTCTTTGGTGATGGCTATTCCATTTTCAGCGAGGAGTGGTACGGTAGATTTTATGATATTGATCGTGTCTGCTGAGAGCATTATGTATATTTCCAATTAAAGATTCATGTTAAATATACCTTCAATGTATCACGGCGCTTTTATTAAAACAATATTTCAAATACATCTTTAACGCGAATTAATGGTGTTTACCAGACAATTACACCTTGTTTATTTTATAATTTATTTCATATTGAGCAGTAACTGCTGATTAATATCGTCGAAATCATAAACCTTGCCACCATACTGTTTGGCAAAAGCATTGGCGACTTTTTTATCAGAAAAGCTTGCCAGGCTTGGTCCCATAGCACCTTTGCGACCATGCCCTACTACATACCAAGCCTTACGGGCATCAATAAAGGTTTTATCATCGGGATGCTCCCAAGGGGTAATGGCCATATCATGTACATAAACTGTTTGTATTGCATGATGATGTTCTGGATCTAATAAATAGGCAAACATATCTCGGGTAGAACAAAATTTAAAACTCTCTTCACTTCCTCGTTCGTATAATTGTCCT
>JAGXHJ010000068.1 GCA_024636315.1 Methylophaga sp. | reverse complement strand
TTGGCTCACACGAAAATTTTTATGATGAAGCTTCAAAGCGACGAGTAGCAGATATAAAAATAATACGTTAAATAGGTAGAGCGCACGAATTAGGGTCAGAATGTTGTTACCCTGACCCCGATTTTGATCTCATGACTTTCTGTATAAAATGCTTTATTTAACAATCAGTTAAAATCAATCGAGTCTGACCCCATTGGTTTTTCGACCGCGCCACAAAAATAGCTTAGTTTTTGGCGATAAGGCAATATCGGGTGCCCTTTTCTTTGGTTCTGTTTCTTTTGGGCACCCAAAAGAAATGAACGCCCAGCGGCAGCGTTACGGCTTTTGCCAATCACGCACATCAATTTTGCCAGTGACGGCTGCTGAGATTAGGGCTGTTCGGCGTTCTTGCATTAATTTAACTGCATTAGTAGCCTTTGAAATTAACATATCAATTCTATATGCCTTTAAAGTGCAATATTTATTAATTTCAGATTGTTCATCTATTGGCGGTATAGGAAATCGAAAATTTGATAATGCACCAAGGTATATTCCTGGTTGTGCAGAAAAGCCAACATTTTCCCAAAGAAGACTTTGAAAATTTGAAGACCCTATTATGTTAGCCAATCCTTCACTTGTAAGCATATTCGACTTAACTCTAAAAATTGCCACACTTCTTTGGATGTGAAAATTGGTCATTTCTTCGATAATGGCAACCTTTCCGATAGTTCCGCCTACGATGGCCAATAAAACATCACCTCGCTGTGGAATAAATGATCTGCATAAGTCTTCATAATCTTTTTCAGAGATATTTGAATCATCATCACGAAAGACAAATTTACCGTCAATTATATTTCTAACACTAAGTAATGGCACTCCGGTATCGACTCGTGGTGGTGGTAAGTGTGTACCATCTTTCAGAAGAGAACATAGATGCTTTAGCGGCACTACATTCCAATGCGCTGGCACTTCACCTAACCATTCAACACCTGAGTCACGCATGGGGGCGTTGGGGTTGAGGCCTTTGGTGACGGCATGGCTAATTACGGCCTGACGTTTTTCCTTTAGCAGTTTAATCAGCTGTTGTTGTTTTTCAATCAGCGTGTCGATTTTGGCGGTTTCGTGGTCTAGGAAGTTGGCGATTTTTTGTTGTTCCTCAATTGAGGGAATAACGATGCGGACGTTGCCCAACAATCCACGACTAATCCTCTGCATCGTCGCTCCACGAGCCAAGTTTGCTGTCTGCGAAAAATAGTCGCCACTTGAAAATAGGTAGACCAGAAACTCTTTAATGTACTTAGGATCGGGACGAAATATCACGTTATCTACAGACGTAACTATTCTCGAATGTAGGTTCGGCACAATACATGATCTGCCAATTGGTGCATTCAGACGCGAAATCAAAATATCGCCAGGAAAAACTTCTGTACAATCCAATTCAAGAAATTTTTCTGTACTTATGAACCCAACACCTTGTTCTTTGTATATTCCTTCCCCAACGTTTCCGGTCGTGATGTAACGAATTTCATCCCCAGAAATATCCTTACTTTCTATCCAGTCGCCATCTAAAAACAAAGATGTGTTTTCGAGTGCAGTGTATTTGATCGGCACACTAAACCAATTTAACGGCACTTCTTCCAGCCACTCTACCCCAGAATCCTTATATTTTGGATAAGCCCGATACTTCCCCACCATTACGAATGCACCTCACGCAACAAAGCCATAATCTCAGCACTCACTTTATCTAAATCGGCATCAATCTCGACTAAATCACGTGGTGGCTGATATTGATAAAAATGGCGGTTAAACGGAATTTCATAACCGACGATGCCAATTTCTTGATCAATTGCATCTTTCTTGGTGGCATCGATCCAGGCATCGGGTACGTGGGGTTGTACTTCTTTTATAAAGTACGCTTCGTTAATGGCGTTGACTGCTTGGCTAGGATTTAAGGCAACATTTTCATTGTCACGTAAGTCACCATCGGCTTTATATTCAATCACTTGGCCATTCACCTTAAACAGTCCGTAAAGTGGATTTTCTTTGCCTCTATGTACTTTTTTAATCACTTTTTCAGCAAGTGGGTTTTTCCAACTGACGGCATCGGTGATCTGTTTTTTGGTTTTGACATCGAGGTTAATACCGGTTGCTTTTAATGCGGCATCATAGCCATTCATATCATCATATTGGGCGGTGCCGATGTGTTGTTGCAGTTGCTTGGCAGTGAGCATGATTTGACGTTGTGCTTGCCAGAGTTTGCTATCGAGCAGGTCTTTAATCTGTTTTTCTTTTAGATCGCTAAAGTGGGTTTTGATGCGGGAGCGAATGGCGACTTGGTGTTGCGTTAAGTCGCCGTAATGTTCATCTGAATGATTTATCTGGTCATTCCATTCGCTACCATATTCGTTGTAAAGCCATTGCATGGCGGCATTGAGCGGTTTGGATGCAAAACGTAAAGTGGCAATGCGTTCATCGCTAAATTGGTAGCTTTCACGTAAGGGCCGTTCGATGGTGATACGGCGATAACCAAATTCATGGCTATTGAATATTTTACTGGCAAAGGTTTTGGCGGCTTCGGTTTTCGGGTTGGCAGATTGTCGGCCACGGTTGCTTTTTTGTTCGGTCGGTTTATCAAACCCTAAGTCAGTGAGTAAGGTGGGTTCAATTACTTCAAAGGCACCAAAACTACGGGTGATAGTCGCAATGTCATTGTCTGCCATTTCATTACGTTTAGAACCGAGTGATTTACGCATTTTGCCACACAGGTTTACACCATTAATAAGTTGCACTTTGCCTTTGCGTTCGTCGGCTTTTTTATTGGATAAAATCCACACATAGGTGGCGATGCCGGTGTTGTAGAACATATCGGTCGGTAAGGCGACGATGGCTTCTAATAAGTCCGTTTCAAGTATATAACGGCGAATTTCTGATTCGCCAGACCCTGCGCCACCCGTAAATAAAGGTGAGCCGTTTAAGATAATGCCGATGCGCCCACCGCCGTCTTTAGCGTCGCGTAATTTGCTGATCAGGTGCATTAAGAATAATAAAGAACCATCAGAAACACGTGGTAGACCGGCACCAAAACGACCATCAAAACCTTTTAAGGTGTGTTCATCTTTAATGGTTTCTACGATTTTTTTCCAATCAACACCAAAGGGTGGGTTGGACAACATGTAATCAAATTTGTCGGCATACAGTTGATCATTCGATAAGGTATTACCTAATTTAATATTGTTAACGGGTTGGCCTTTAATCAACATATCGGCTTTGCAAATGGCGTAACTTTCAGGGTTTAGCTCTTGGCCATAGGTGACCATTTTGGCATTGGGATTTAATTCATTTACATATTCCATGCCGGCCGATAAAAAGCCGCCCGTTCCCGCCGTGGGATCGTAAATTGTGCGAATAACGCCTGTTCCCGTTAAGGCGGCATCATCTTCCATAAACACCAGTGAGGTGGTGAGGCGAACAATATCTCGCGGGGTAAAGTGTTCCCCTGCGGTATCGTTGGAACTTTCAGCAAAGCGACGAATGAGCTCTTCAAACACTAAACCCATTTCATGATTTGAAACGGCTTTGGGGCTTAAGTCGATGTTTCTAATTCGTTGTACGACTTTATAAAGTAAGTCGGCATCATTAAGCTGGCCGATAAATTCTGCGAAGTTGAAATATTCAAATATTTCACGGGCATCTTTGGAAAAGCTCTGAATATAGGATTCGAGGTTGGCTTTAATATCCGCTTCGCCGAGTTTGGATAAATCCATTTTTGAGGTGTTAAAAAAAGCTAGGCCATGGCTGGCACGGAGCAATAGTTGTTCATGGGCTTGTTCTGGCAGATTCATCGCTTGAACTCTGTCATATTCTGCCAGCACGGCTTGTTTGCTAGGTTCCAGCACACATTCTAGTCGGCGTAATAAGTTAAATGGCAAGATGATGCGGCCATATTGGCTTTGTCTGAAATCACCACGTAATAAATCGGCGATTGCCCAGCTATCCGCTGCTAGATTGTTGGTGCGTTGGGTCATGATCTATTGTTATCCATATTATTCAGGTAGTTAGCACGCTCATCTGTGAGGTGTTTTATATTACGAGGTATATAATAACAGGCGTTTTTTGTTCAGTCTTTTGAGTTTATGTTAAACGGACTACTCGCTGTTGCCTGTCATCATCATTTAAGCAGTCGATACTACTTTAATGTATGGATTTTGGACAGGCTGTAACACTATATGGATTAGAACATTAATGACATAAATAGGGTGATATGACTTATTGAACTCGACAGCTAAATAGGAGAGATCTTTTTGTGAAATTAGCTAGTTTTAACAACGGTCGGCAGTATTGCTTTTGACAACCGCAATACTGCCCATCAACTGGCTAATTTAAATCTATGGTGAATTGGTAATCCACAATATTTGATAAGGTTCTAAGCTAATAAAATCATTGGTTTCATTAAACTCGATTCCTGAAATTAAATCTCGCCAGTTATCGGTGACAATTAAATTTAAGTCACTGAGTAATAAAGGCTGTGTTTCATTGCTAATGTTATACACGCAGAAAATACTTTGTCTTCGGTCTATGCTTTGTCGCCAAAAGCCAAAAAGCTTATCTGTTAGATGTAAGGTAAATTGCGTTGCATTCGGGTGAAATGCTTTCTGTTGTTTACGCGTTTCGATGAGCCCTTTCAAGTGGTCATAGACAATTGCATGTTGTGAATCTTTATCATTCAATTTGTCTTTAAGGGCATCATAATTCCATTGATGGCGGTTAATTGAGCGATTTTGCTCTGTTTTTTCTAGTTTGTCATAATCATTGCCGGTGGCAAGTAAGCTATGAATGTAAATAGCCGGTATGCCTTCTAGGGCAAGCATAATGGCATGTGCACAGATGAACCGTTGAATGCCCCACTGGTCTTTTCCATCAATGGTGCCTTGCAGTGCATCGAACAGTGCTATGTTCACTTCGTATGGTTTTCTAACGCCATTGTCGCCCGTTCGCCATGAAATTTTGCCACCAAATTTTTTCATGGTGGTAATTAAGGAGGATACTTCTGACTCGGTTAATAGGCCTTCTGCAGGTCGTAGACCAATGCCATCATGTGAGGCAATAAAGTTAAAATACATGGTGCCATTTTGTGCCGGTGGCATGCTCATTAACCATGATTTCAAATAATGGCAATTTCCAGTAATCAAAGTATTAACTAGTAATGGCGGTAGCGAAAAGTTATAGATACCATGTGCTTCATTACCGTTACCAAAATAACTCAGGTTTTCTCTATTTGGGATATTGGTTTCGGTAATAATGACTGTATCGGTTTCGGCGTGTTCAAGCAATGTTCGCATTAAACGGACTACTTCGTGCGTCTCTGGTAAGTTTAGACAATTTGTGCCGAGCTTTTTCCATAAAAAGGCAACTGCATCTAGTCTGAAAATCCTTATTCCATTATCCAAGTAAAAGCGAAGAATATTCACAAATTCTTTTAATACCTTGATATTAGTAAAATCGAAATCTACTTGCTCATGACTAAAGGTACACCATACATACTCTGTTCCTTTGCTAGTTTCAGTTGGCCTTAATAATGGTGTGGTTCTTGGACGGACAACTTGTGACACAGGTGCATCTTTGTTCGTGGTGTAAAAATAATCGTGTCCCTCGCCCTCTCCTTTTAGGAAGTTTTCAAACCATGTGCCAGTGCTTGATCCATGGTTAATTACTAAATCTGCCATGACTCGATAATCATTTGCTATGTCTCGAATATCTTGCCAGTCGCCTAATTTTTGATTTACTTTATAAAAATCCATTACTGCAAAACCATCATCTGAGCAGAATGGGAAAAATGGCAGAATATGAACACTATTGATGGTGTCTTTGATATAAGTATTTAGAAAATCATGTAAAGAACTCAGTGACGATTTACCTTCTTCTAGAATGCTATCGCCATAGGTAATCAATGCTACATCGGTTTCATCCCAGCAATTTTTCTGGGGAACGGCCTCATGATAAACCTCTTCCAAGCGCATGATACTTATGAGTTCTTGGGCTATATCATCAAATGATTTCTCAATGGTCACGGAGCCATAAATGGCTTCTAAATGATGCACCAGTTTTTGTTTTATCTGCGATATTTGATCTTGATTTGCTTGCATAATGTCGCTCTATTATTTGACTCTAACTTGGGATAAGAAAAATGCCGTCATTCTTGCAGGCCTTTAGCGGGAATCTATGCCAATCTAACTTTGTTCGTTGTGCTTTGAGCATGGATTCCGGCTAAAAAGATCACCGGAATGACGATATCAAAAGGCTATTGGAATGCCTCTTTCTAATAAAGGCCACCGAATGACTTTGCTTTTAAATTTTCTACTGTTTTCCTTAATCCGACTTCAGGTTATTTAGATGAAAATTCTTGGTAATCGTCTTCGACAGCTTGATATAGGCGTTCTAAAACATCAGGCATTGCACTTTGCACTCGGTTCCAGCTTGCTATAAAAGGAATCTCCATCGGTTTATCAAGAAACTCATTACCGGCATCCATGATATTTTTGGCGAACATTTCGACGGATGCTTCTTCTTGATGAATATCAACCGTTAAGCCATTCATAATGGCATCATTACGATAAGTTTCAACAAAATCTAAGGCAATTCTATAGTAGGTCGCTTTAATTGTTCTGAATACTTCTGGGGTGAATACTTCACCTTTTGTTGCCAATTTACGGAACAATGCTTTCGAAATATCAATAGACATTTTAGATAAGCCAGCTTGTTGATCATCCAATGAAAGCTCTTGATGTTTGTGATCGTAAATCTGTGCAATGTCGACTTGGCATAAGCGATTATTAGCATAATTACGGTGCATTTCAGACAACACGCCGATTTCTAGGCCCCAATCGCTAGGAATACGAATGTCACTTAATACATCACGGCGAAAGGAAAATTCACCGGATAATATGTAACGGAAACTATCCATATAGTCGAGATATTGATTTTCACCTACGACCGATTTTAACGCTCGCAGAAGTGGCGTTACTAATAAGCGATTAACGCGACCATTCAATTTACCATTTGAAACACGTGAGTAATAACCTTTACAAAATTCGTAGTTAAACATGGGATGGGCAACTGGATATATTAACCTGGCTAATAATTCGCTGTCGTAAGTGACGATATCGCAATCATGTAAGGCGATAGATTCTGCCTTGCCTGACGCAAGAATATAACCCATGCAATACCAAACATTTCTCCCTTTCCCGTGCTCTTTTGGTGCTAAATCTAGTGCTTGAAGTTCTTCATCAAGCGCTTTTAAACGAGGACCATCATTCCAAAGTACACGGTGATGTTGTGGTAATTCGGCAAAGAAATCCAAAGCGTGTACAAATTGATCTTTATTAGCACGATCAAGTCCAATAACGATCTCAGATAGATAAGGCACTGTTTTTAAATGTTTAACAATATTAGGTAGTGCCTCCCCTTCTAACTCAGAAAATAAGGATGGCAATAACAAACCCATGGGCCTTTGTTTGCTAAATTTTAATAAATCACTTTCCAAGTCAGCTAAATGCCTACTGGTTAAATTGTGCAATGTTGTAATGATGCCATTCTGATGAAAATCAGCCATGGTTTACTCCTAGATTATTAAACGCTTTGATGCTTCATTGCACCGAGGATGGTATTAACGCCTTCGTTCCAGCCTGCTGGCCCAGTGTTATTTGAAATATACAGATTGTTGTCGCGTTCTAACGTGGGTAATTCGTGTACGGGTGAGCGTATAAGTAATGCGATATCAGCTTTTTCAAGCATCTGAATATCATTTTGACTGTCGCCGATAGCAATACTGGTTAGTCTTTTTTCGCTATGATGTTGGTACTGTTCTAATAGCCATTGCAGAGCTAGCCCTTTGTCACAACGGCCAGAAACATGCATGAACCGTCCGCCTTGTAGAATAGTTGCACCTCGCTGATTTAATAGTGAAATTAATTCTAATTTATCTTCTTCACTTCCAGACCAGGCTAGTGGCTCACCATAAGCACGTTGCGATGAACAGTTTGCCGATTCACGATTAAGCCCGGTCATTACCATAATTTCATCGATGGATGATTGGGCAAAACTGGTGTAACAGTCATTAAATTTGTCAGGTAGATCGGCCAATAGCGATTGCCAATGCTCACGATTTTCAACAAACTCTTTTAGCCAAAATTCGCCTTGTTGTCTAGTGCCGGCAGGCTGTTCAGTAAAATAACCAATAGGAATAAACACCGCCGCCCCATTTTCAGCAATGAAGGGATGCTGGTTATTAATCGATTTTCTTATAACTAATAATTCGGCGAATGTTTTGCTGGTATTGGGAATAACAGGAATATTGTTGTCATCTAATTGTTTAAGCAGTAAATCTGCTACTTGATGATTGTAGTCATAGTGATCCAGTAATGAACCATCCATATCGGTGAAGATAACGACATCTGATGTTTTGAATTGTTGCGGATAGTTAAGGCTCTGTATCTCTCGCTTTGCATCAAGTTCAAATAAATAATTTACTTTATTAGGTAAGGTCATTAAAAGATGTTGCGTAATACGCTGGTAAAATTTGATGAAACGGCCAACGGCTTTATCATCCATTATTTTGTCAATATTTTGCTGTGTGGTGGCGCGGTTTAGGCTTAAACTTACCTGTAATTTATTTTCTTGTTCTAAACGCCAATTAAACACACAATCAAAAGAGGGTGCTTTCAACATAATCCATGTATCTATAAGCTTAAATAAGTTGGAGTAGTTGTCGCTAAGCTGTTTATTAACATAGCCCCGCCATATTACTTGTGGATCTTCATCTTGCTCAAGATCATTCACAGATTGCTGTAAATCAGCCTCAGTTTGGGCTTGTGCGCCAAGACACCACCCTTCTAAAACAATTACATCGACAGGTTTAGTAATAACTGGCCATTCGCTTTCAGCAAGACGATCATCAATGGCTTTATTAAACTGAGGTACTGCTGTCGGACCTAGAAAATGACTTAATGAGTGAATCGTTGTTGTAATTAATGCCACATCATGAGTGCCAGGAACACCACGAGTAGCCAGTAAAGGATGTACGGTATTTGCTAGATGTGCTCGCTGTTCGCGTGTGTAATAAAAGTCATCAATCGACATTGCGACAGCACTTAAAGAGTGTTGGGTTGACAGTAAAAATACCAAAAGATCAGCCAAGGTACTTTTACCAGAACCTTGGGCACCGTTGATACCGATTACCAGTGGCCTACCCGCATCTTTTTGGTGCAAGGCTATTTCTTGTGCTACGGGTTCAAACCAATTCTGTATTGTGTCTATATAGGACTTAGGTAGTTGATGTTTAACTATAAAGTCCTGAAATTCATTGCTATTCATCTGAAATATAAACACCTAATTATCATCGTTAATGAGTACTAAGCAATAACTATGCCCTTAATATTTATACTAATTTTAGCTTGAAATCTTACTTTTTAGTTCCTCATCGCCATCGTAACCATTTATATAACGTGCATTAATCTTTAGGATACGGCGTGATGTCATCATGGTTATTGTTATTGGCTGCGTCATGCCATAGTTTGTCAGCTAAATCGCTAGTGTCCATTTTGTTTAACCACCACTAGAGTCCTTAGCCATTATCTGCTGTTCGCCATGCGATATATAACGCTTCTGCTGGCCTTGGTTCTGCAAATATTTTGACGATTAATTGACCTTGCGCGATGGCATAACGTGCCATTACAGTTGGAATAAAACCAAAGCCTGCAATTTGAAAGGCTAGTTTGGTACCGCTAAGGATTCTTGACCCTGTAATAAGCCAACTGAACGTGGTGGTAGTTTGCAAACGCTATCGCTAACGGCGATGCCGCGATGTTTGGCAAGCTCAGCTTTTCCCAATGGTTCTTGTACTGTGGCGAGCGGATGATTTGGGCTAACTACAAATACAAAATCCATTGTGCCAATTTGTTTTTTTTATAACCGCCACCTGATGGGCCTTCACCTGCCGCGCCGATAAGTAGATCAACCCGCCTATCTAACAATGCTTCCCATGTGCCTGATAATGATTCGTGTAAAAAGTTCAGTTTGGTCAGTGGCGCTACGTGATAAAACTCACTAATTTCACTGACCAGGCTGCTAGGGCTAAAGATGGTATCCATTCCAATCGTTAGTTCGGTTTCCCATCCTGTTGCAACGCGTCTAACTCTATTTTCAATGGCTTCTGCTACTTTAACCAGATTGCGCCCTTCATTCAATAGCGTTTGTCCGGCCTTGGTCAATACGACCTTCGGCCATAGGCGATTGTATATTTTGACATCGAGATCTTGTTCTAGCTTGCTCACGGTGTATGAAATAGTTGATGGCACTTTAAACAATTCATTCGCTGCGGCTGCAAATGAACCAAGTCGGTCTACGGCATCTAATACTAGCAAGGCATCAAGGTTGATCTTAAACATTCGAATTATTCGATGATAGATCGGTAATATTTCCGTTTTTCATTCCGTTATTACTCATTCATAACTTCACAGTAAGTTAATTAAGTGAGTCGAAATTATTGCACAAATACTTATTTAATTGTTTAGAGACCGAAATGTTTCAAGCGAGTCACGATCCCCAGGATACAAAAACGGGACATCCAAGTCGCCCTTTTTGCTGAGGAGTACGTGACGGTTAATAATTCACCAGCCGTCCTGCGTCCATGTCGACTTGCACATTGCTCTGTAGAGCAATCC
>JAGXHJ010000067.1 GCA_024636315.1 Methylophaga sp. | reverse complement strand
TGTAGGCAGCCAACGCAATTTACAGAAAATTCTGACTATCAGAGGTCGAAGCTAGGTTGGTGTGACCCTTGTTTTAAGCAAAGTTATAGAAAATTTGAAGACGCCAAAACAAGTGAAGTTCATTATGATGATGAGTTCAGGACTATTGATGGAATCAAGACTCGATTCACTCCAAAATAGTAACTGAGTAATTATTCAAAATAAAAAAGAAACACTCGGTTTTGTAAATATATTTGGTCACCAGATTTGTCACAAACCTGTCACCGATATGAAAATGGGGATTTAGAGCTAAGCTCAAAAAGAAATGGTGCGCTCGAGAGAATTCGAATCTCCGACCCCTGCCTCCGGAGGGCAGTACTCTATCCAGCTGAGCTACGAACGCGTATCTTTGGAAGCCTTGTATTATAAGGGTTTCAGGAATTCTTTAAAGAGTTTTTTGTTTAGTAGGATAAATTGGTGACTTGTTGGTGACAAATCCGGTGTTATCAATGTTCAAAAAATGCGAGTGTTGCTTTTTCTAGGTCACTTGAGTGCTGCTCTAAAGACATCAAAATTTGAGTATTGCTCCCGTTATCAAAAATGCTTTTGACGTAGCCCTCCGGAGGCAGGGGTCGGAGATTCGAATTCTCTCGAGCGCACCATCTCTTTTGATAATACATCTCTTATAAAGTTCTAAGCCTTAACCACCTGTAGCTCATTCCAGCGTGTAGTACACCTAGACGACATTAAATTTCGATTCATCTTCCAACTTTGTTGTTGTAGTCCACTATTTGCAAGTTGCAGACTGCCTTTACCCATTTTGTGGTTCATTTGGTCCATTACCGACATTAACGCATCTGATTTTCGATTGCCAGAATATTGTGGATTGGGTGCGAATAGGTCCGTTTGGAGAGCCCCTTTTGGATTGATTTGCGATAAGCTGACACTGGCTTTTAAATATTGAAAGCCTGGTTTCCAAATTTGTTTTAGGGCGCGCAAGGTCATTTTACTCAGTAAAACAGTGCTGTCGCTGGTGTAGATCAACGGTAAGCTTATTTGGTTGTGGTACTGGAGGACATTTTCTCGATAAGGCGGGGTGGTGATGTAGACGGTGACCATTTGGCAAGTACCATTTTGCCCACGTAACTTCTCTGCTGCTACTGCCGTATAGCTGGCAACCGCTTGACGCATCTCTTCAAAGTGCTCGACCAATTGTCCAAAAGAACGTGACGAGATTATTTGTTTCTTTTCGATGGGTCTCTCGGCATTGTTATCAGTGGATTTAGCTAGTGAGTTCTCATGGAAAGGTAAGCAGGCCTGACCATTTAACTCTAATAGAGTCCGTTCAACATTCACGGAAAATTGCTGTCTGATAGTTTTTGGATCACAGTACTTTAAATCGAAGGCAGTCAGAATGTTTTGTGATTCTAATTTCTGCGATAGTTGCTTGCCGATCCCCCAAATTTTGCCAACCTTCACCGTTTTATACAAAGCATCTTGCGTCTCCTGTGATAGGCAGGTTAAGTCTAAAACATCCTTAAGGTGTGGGTTTCTTTTTGCCAAATGATTGGCCAACTTGGCTTGAGTTTTGGATGCTCCAATCCCGACAGCGACCGGAATACCTATCCATTGATTAATAGTCTGCTTAAGTTGCCGGGCATAAAGTGTTAAGTCGTCTTTAATGAGGTTGGAAAAGTCCAAAAAACTTTCATCAATTGAGTAAATCTCTTGTCTAGGCGCAAATTGTGCGCTGATATTGTGCATGCGCTGGCTCATGTCTGCATAGAGCTCATAGTTAGAGCTAAAGACCGCCGTATTATGTTTTTTTAGTAAGAGAGCCACCTTAAAATAAGGTTGAAACATCATGCTGTCTTTTCGGGCGGCGTGATATCCACCTCGTTCAAATGGTCGGTTCAGATATTGATCTAGCTGTTTAGCCATGCTATTGGCCGCCACAATGCAGCCATCATTATTTGATAGTACTACGACGGGACGGTTTTTCAGTGCCGGGTTGAAAGCTATTTCGCAGGAGGCATAAAAAGAGTTGCCATCGACAAGCGCGTATTTTTTCATATTTATTGTTCTGCAGTTATTTCATTTATTTAAGTGAGCCAGTAGTGCTATTCCAGTATACTATGAAAGGCGTAACATAAATCAAGCTAAGCATGCTAATAGGATAGGATTTGAAGTTTTATGAGTAATGAAATCGATAAGCGCGGCGGGATTCGTCAAGGAGCCGGCCGTAAGAAAGGTTCTGGTAGATTTGGAGAGGCGACCAAAGTGCTTCGAGTTCCAGAATCAAAGGTAAGCACGATACAGGCCTGGTTAAATTCTTTAAATGGCCAAGATGGAGCTGTTGTACAGGACTATCCACTACCAGAAGTAGGCATTAGTATTAATAAATCAAAGCAAGAATGCTCTGAATTTGCATGGTATCTACCCGCTAACGATGTAGGTTTCATTGAATTACCATTGTTCAGTCATAAAGTAGTTGCGGGTTTTCCAAGTCCTGCAGATGACTATATTGAAGAGCGATTAGATTTAAATGAGAAGTTGATACGCAATAAAGAAGCCACTTTTTTACTGGTCGTACAAGGTGATTCTATGCAGAACATAGGTATTAAAGATGGTGATACTTTGATTGTCGATCGAAGTTTGGAACCTAAGGATGGCAAAATTGTGATTGCTGCATTAGATGGCGAATTGACGGTAAAGCGTTTATCTATGAAATCCACTGGAACATGGTTAGTTCCTGAAAATGATGATTATCCACCGATTTTAGTCAGAGAAGAGTCTGACATTGTTATTTGGGGGGTCGTCACTTCCGCGATTTCACAATTTTGATTTGAAAAATCTATTATTTATTTAGCTATTTTTAATGCATTTGATTGGTTTTTATGGAAAGATGGCTGCACTAATCGAATAGATAAGTTTACTCATGGTATAGAATATATTATATGAATAAAACTAAATATGTAGATAGAAATCAATATGTTGTAGTCTTGTGGGTTACAGTGGTGGGAGTGGTTTTATTAGCTTCTCTATGGGGTTATGAATGGGGGAAATCGAGCTTAGCAAAAAACGCGATATCGGCCTATGAAAAAGAGGTCTCATCTAATATTAAAACGTTAATTGAGGATAAAAGGGATGCTTCTATGGCGATCGCGATTACGCTGTCTGAAAACCCCGATATTAGAACCATGTTGTGCAAAATCTGTGCTCCAATTAACTTCGATTTTAAGAAAATTTCTAAAAAATTAACGGCTAATACTAACTTTAATAATGTCTGGCTACAGCTCATTGATTCGGAAGGCGTGAGTCTATTAAGAAGTTGGACTCCCAAAAAAGGTGATTCCGTTTTAACTGTACGCGAGGATATTCGTGATAATTTAGCGAACCCGAGGGCAACTCAAACACTAAGTGTGGGGAAGTTTTCACTTTCAGTCAAATCGGCACCTCCTATTTTTGATGAACAGAAAAAATTGCTAGGGTTAATTGAGGTGATTTCGAAGTTTGGAACTATGGCGAAGCGTTTAAAACAATATCAAAATATTGATTCGGTTATTTTGGCCGATAAACGTTTTAGAAACCGGTTAGTACATGCGGAGACAGGTCTGTTTATTGACGATTATTATGTGGTCAATGAAACGCATTTGCTTCAAGATCGATCCTTTTTATCCGAACTCGAGAATGTGGATTTTGACCATTTTGAAGGTCACCATATTTACGGAAAAACTATTGTTGGAAGACATTTAATAAAAAATGGTTACGGTCAAAATGTTGCATATTGGTTCACTTTTTCTAAAAAAAGCGGGGTGAATTTTACCGAAATGGAGCGGATATTAGCTGGGTATATCTATGCTGTCATGCTCTTTTTATTACTACTGACCGTGTTGTTTATTGTCTATTGTTTTAAACGTCAGTCGGATGGACGGAAAAGCTATTACCGCCAAATCATTGACTCTGCCTCAGAGATCATTTTGGTGGCGAATCGTAATAAGGTTGTAGATGCCAATCAACATTTCTTTGACTTTTATAGCGACTTTTCAACCTTAGCCGAGTTTCATGAAAAACATAAAGATCTTAGTGATACCTTTGAACAAGAAGAAGGTTTTTTACAAAAGTATATGCAAGGGATTTATTGGTTAGATTATGTACTTCAAGATAGACAAAAGGTTCATAAAGCTAAAATAATGAAGGACAGTCAGTCCCACTACTTCTCAGTAAAAGCAGGCATGATGGAGGGATTGCAAAAGCCATTATTCAATGTTCTATTGCAAGAGATTACTGAACAAGAACTTTATAAAAATCAACTAGAGCATTTATCACAAACGGATGCCTTAACAGGCATAGGCAATCGCCTTTATTTTAACCGATGTTTGAATAAAGAGATTCAGCGTTCACATCGCTATAAGAGTGATTTGTCATTATTAATTTTTGATATCGATTTCTTTAAAAAAGTTAATGATAGCTATGGTCATGATGTAGGTGATCAGGTATTGGTTGAAGTTTCAACCGTGATACAGTCGCTACTACGTGAAACAGATATATTGTGTCGTTTTGGAGGGGAAGAATTTGCCATTATCATGCCTGAAACAGGCCTGGTGGAAGCCGAAGCTAGTGCTGAGCGATTAAGAGCTACGATAGAGGAAATTTCTATAGATGAGTTTCCCTCCAAACTTACCATCAGTTTTGGTGTCGGTCAGGTGACTAAGTGGGATAATGAAAAATCCATTTTAAAACGGGTTGATAATGCTCTGTATAGAGCCAAGGAATTAGGTAGAAACCGTGTTGTTGTAGCCGAGGGTAATCCGATTAAAAGGAGTTAAAACTTTTCAGATATCGAAGTTAATTAGTGATATGATTTTGCTATTAAATGCAGGGAGCAAATAGCAATGAGTGTTTTACCACAGCATCTTAAATATGCAGAGACTCATGAGTGGGTTTACATCAATGAAGACGGTCATGCCACGGTTGGAATTACCGACTTTGCGCAAGAGGCGTTAGGTGAAATGATGAGCGTTACTTTCCCTGAATTAGGCGGCTATGCACAGGCCGGGGATGAAGTAATGGCATTAGAATCAGTGAAGTCAGCTTCTGATATATTTGCACCCATCAGTGGTGAGATTATTGAGATTAATGAAGCTCTGGAAGATGATCCGGAGCTTATTAATGAAGAGCCTTATGACGGCGGTTGGTTATTTAAAATTGCACCACATGATGAAACAGAGTTAGAAGAGTTGATGTCAGATGCGGATTATCAAGCGCTTATTGACGGTTAATCTCTAGAACTGACTTTCCGAATTTAAATAAGAGGCTTTAGCCTCTTTCTTTTTTTAACACATTTAAAGAGAATACTCTTATGTTAGCCCGTTTACGCTTAAAAAAGAACGAAGAACGCCGCATCCAGCAAGGCCATGTTTGGGTGTTTAGTAATGAAGTTGACATAATTGCAACACCGTTAAAAGACTTTGAACCCGGACAGCAAGTCATTATTGAAGCCTCTAACGGTAAGCCGTTAGGTATGGGTTTTGTTAATCCGAACACCTTGATTTGTGCGCGTTTACTGAGCCGTAGCCCTAAGCTTGAACTGAATATGAAGTTTTTGAAAAAACGTATTCAAGCGGCGCAAGAGTTACGAGAAATGCATTTTGATCAGCCTTTCTATCGTTTAGTCTTTGGGGATTCTGACGGTCTATCAGGCCTGGTCATTGATCGTTTTGGTGATGTATTTGCTGTGCAAATTACCACGGCCGGCATGGAAGTCATTAAGGATGACATCGTTCAAGTACTTGAAAACTTGTATCATCCACAAGCTATTGTGATGAAAAATAATACATCAAGCCGTGAGCTAGAAGGTTTGCCACTGTATGAAGAAGTGGTGTATGGCGAAATGCCTGCTGAACTCATCATTGAAGAGAATGGCGTCAAATTTTCGATTCCGGTTGAGGGCGGTCAAAAGACGGGTTGGTTTTTAGATCTTCTAGAAAATAGCAAGGTTAGAAGAAGGAAGGTAGTAGATGGCGTTATCGTAGACCGCTAAAAATAAGCACTTCCCATTAAATCCCATCATTTCCTGAAAAATCACTATAAGTCCCGAAAGGCCATTCCTGTTCTGTTCCTGATTAGTTTGATGAGCTACGAACCGATAAATTGATTTATAATCTTTTTTTGGTATATTAGTTCTACGCTCTCAAACAAGGAATAACTACTCTATGTCTGAAAAATATGAAATAACATCTAATCAAATGGCTCATGAGCTTGCGTTCGGAAAAGATAGAATGATTTCAACTGGAAAAGACTATCTTTATCTTAGAGTTCTTAAAACACAAAAATATTGGAGATACATAAGAAGCTACCAGGGTGAGATGTGTAGGGCTGAGTTCAAATATCTTTCAATAAAAGACAAGCCAAAGCTTAAAGATGAAGTTACATACTCAATGGCTAAAATATTGGCTGATGAGTTCTTCGATGATTTCAAGAAAAAGAAAGCTAATCCTGATTCTGTAAGTCTCCAATGGTTATTTGAAGATTATTTAGTAAATGGCGGGAATAATAAAAACGGTGATAACAGACCTTCAACAACAAAGGATTATATAAATTCTTGGAATATGTTATCTCAATGGTTCAGAGACTTAGACTCTATACAACTTAGTGCTGAAAATATTGAAAAGTTAATGAATGAACTTTCAAAGAAGCATCTTAAAAATGAGGCTGGTTTATTTCATCCTCGAATAAAACAGTTAATGAAGAACGTATGGGGCATTAACACACACGCACGTAAGCGATACGCTGTTCCGGTGTTTGACCCTAAGCATTCTATCAATAAGAAATATACATTCTTCTACAAGTATGAGAAAGAGAAGGCTCTAAAAAAAGAACAAACAGAAGCGGTTCTAAAATTCTTATTAGATGCTTATCGAAAAGAGCCATCAAATGTTAGAACAGAGAGTGATTATAAGATTTCATATGCAAGGCACTCTGCTGTATCTGTTCTAATTGTTTTGCTATTAACGGGAACTAGAATGAGTGAAATGAGAGAACTTCAATGGAAAGAAGTTGCAATGAAAAACGGTAATAATTGGGGGTATTTAGAACTACCAAGTTCCAGGACAAAGACAAGAAAAGATTATGTAATTGGGTTCGGTAAAAGAACAAGAATGATACTAGATATGTTCTGGAAGAAGTCTACTGATGGAACTGGCGATGTTTTTATATCAAAAGCAAAGATGGCTGTTAGTTATAACACTTTAAGACGTTACTACAAGATTCTTAAAGAAGAGTTTGGATACGATGTTAAGTCTAGAACTATGAGAACAACATTCTCAACAATAGCATATTCAAGCGGTATTGATAAAGATGCTATTAGACTACAAATGTCTCATTCAAGCGGAAATACAATATTAGATAGGAACTATTTAGAGCATTACATAGAAGATAGAGTGGCATCAATTCAGAAGTATGAAGACTATCTTTTCGAAAATATAGAGAATGATTTTGCATAAGTTCTTGTCAATTTAATTTAGAACTTTATTTCACTTTTATTTCTCAAATTAAATAGCGAAGAATTAAGTGATTTGATAACTTATAAGCAAGCCAACAAATAACGGAGGTGCTTATAAGTTATGCAATTAATGACAATTAGAGATTTGGCGAGTTATCTCGGTAAGTCTGAAAAAACTATTATAAATTGGAGGTGGCAAAGGAAGGGACCAAAACCGCTAAGAGGCGATAAAAGACTTTATGCAAAGCATGAAGTTGAGAAATGGTTGAAAACTGGAAGCTAATATGAAAACTAAAACCACCCTGACCATAATCATCATTAATGGTCAGGAATCTATAAACTCTGGATAAAACCCATCATCACTATCAAACTTATTACCTTTTCTTACATTATCACCGCTTGTAATAACTTGTAAATTAAACTCATTATGCAATCCGCATACCAACATGTCATCATTAGAAAATATCGGTATTTTGTGGTCTACAACATACTGCTCATTATTCTCAATAGTTAATCTTCTCGCTTCTTCATAAAACTCATTCATCTTAGTTCTATCAAAACACTTTGTAGCTATAACTCTATTCTTATAATAAAGCCTCTTTGAACCTATCCGCTTATCTGAATGCTTCTCACACTCAATACAACGACAATAATGACCGTCTAACGTGCTGTTATCTACATAGAATGCTGTTAGAGGCTTAACTGTATGACAATCACTACAACTCTTCTCTGTGCGTGTCTTAATCGCTTCTATCTTTGCTTTTATTAATACAGCACTTGCAATGAGACTTATAACCATCTTTTGCACCAGTACGAATCGAATAAAATTCATACGCTCTATATTCATTGCATTTTGTACATACTTTTCCATTTGCATCTCTAAAAGTTGTTGATTTTCTACCCACTACACTATCCATAATATTCTCCTTAATTGATTGCTTAATAATACTATTTGCAATAATGTTTTTTTAATTTTAACTAATACAAAACACAGCAAATTCATATATTTAACTTACTAATTAAATTGTGAAAATATAACGAATAGTGCAGCATAAGCATTAATTAAATTATGTTGAGGTGCTAATGGGATTGATTGCAGATATGTTAAAAGACTTGTTTAAGTTTGATACTACTCATGATATTAATGATCGTGTTAGTGCCACTGAGTCGAGCGTATATGACCGTTTATCAGCGATGGATAAGGTCTTTTATGCTTATGATGAGGATAATGACCAAGTTCCGTTCAGTCTTTGTAGTGATAATGACGATGTTGGTTATTACAATGATATTAATGATGATGACTTTTTAACAATAAGTCCTGTGTGTCCTACTGTGAATGTTGATGGAACTCCAATGTTAGGATGTTCAGTAGATATAAATGGAAATCCATACGGAGTTACTAGCCCAGACATGTTTGAAGACTCCTCTTGTGACATGATTGAAGATTCTTCAATTGATATGTTTGAAGACACATCTTGTGACATGTTTGATGATGATATTGGTTGTAATGATATGTTCGATGATGATGGCATGGATTGTGATATGTTCAGCGATGACACGTACTGATCTGATGCTGGCTGTTGCACTTAATCTAAGTACATTACAGGCGTATATGATGCTGATAGACAAGGTAAGCATCACAGAGCTACTATTGCTTGAAACAGTGTTGCTGATAACTAATAGCGTTATATTGGTCGTTGCAGATGAATAAGAAAGAAATAAAAGAATTAAAAGAAGATAATGAATATAAGCTTAAATTTTATACGATGAGATTGAAGTTTTTCATAGTTGTTTATATCGCTTTAAATGCTACTGCAGTTAACTCTCAAATTTTCTTATTAACTACATTATTATTGTTAATCTTTTCAGCGTCATATGTGTTTGCTAAATTGATAAGCATTTATTTCGAATAATAAAAAACCCACTAAGTGCGGGCTTGATAATTTAATGAATCTTTTGAATTCGTATAATGTCATTAGTCGAAACATTCATATCTAATAAGAATATTCTCTCCAATCCTGGGCTTTTAAAGCCTTTGGTTCTCAATGATTCAATTTCTGCTTTGATAACATTATGATGAACTAAATAAGCTTTATAGACTTTCTCTTTATTTCTCTTCCTATTGTTTAAATATCTTTTTATTTGTTCGTAGCTATCAATAACAGTGGAGTGGATACACTATTTAGTACCTAGATGATAAATTATAATCATCAAAAGGAGTAAGTAGATGAGCCGCAGAAAATACGACCCAAAACTTAAAGCAGACGTCATTGAAGCCATAATAGAGTGTGGGCGTTCGGC
>JAGXHJ010000066.1 GCA_024636315.1 Methylophaga sp. | reverse complement strand
TTCTACAGCAAAGGAATTTCGAGAGGCGATTGATAATTTCTTCATCAATACACTTCCAAGCCTGGCTAAAACGTTAGATGACAGAATTAATGATAATTTTCAGGTGCTAATTCCTGCAACTTGAAGTGGGATGGGTATAGAGCGTATTAAAAATGAAAAATAAAGGTTCTGAACATATTGATACACCGCATCCACGACTTGTATTGGTCGTCGGTATTTTTGATGATGAACATAAAGCTACTGCTGTGGTTGAAAAGTTACTTGAACAAGATTTTGCTGCGGATAGAATATCATTACTGCATAAATCCAGTGGTCCCGGTGACGATATGCTTGGATTAATTTATTCCAATAGTCAGGAACGCGTTAAAGTTTGGAGTAAACACGGCATAATTTTGGGCGCTTTATGGGGTTTGTTGACAAGTGTATCGGTTATGTTCATTGGGATAGAGACTTCACCTGTAGCGGGTATCGCCGACATGTTAGTGAGTTCTCTTAGCGGTGCAGTCATCGGTGGTGCCGCCATGGCAGGTGCCGCATTACTGACAGAATTTACCAGTGCATTACATAAAATCGGAATCCCAAAGGCAGATCTTAATGCAATTCACCATGCGGTAGAGCAAGGTTATTTTATAGTAATCTTACACTGTGCGGAGAAACAGGCAGAACATTACACTATTCAGCTCCGACATACTGGCGCACAGTTTGTAGTGGCTATTCCTATTTTGATCTAAAGTTGGTTTTGTTTTCAGTGTTACTTTAGTTGCCCACAACTATATAAATGATGAATACAGATTCATTATGCTAGTTGTTGAACGAGAAACGAGTCCTTAACGAGGAATTAAATACTAAAATAGGACTATTGCACTATTTCTAGAAATAAACCTAACGAGCTATTTTCAGTCATAACATTGCCAGCTTTATTAAGTCAGTTTATTGGTATAAAAAAAAGCCGTGATAGGAAAGCTACCACGGCTTTTTAATTATTTTTGTACTTACTAACTTATGCTGCTTTAGCTTTACGACGTAAACCCATAAAACCTAATAATGCAGGAGCAAATAAGAATGCAGCTGCTGGAATAGGCACTGCAGACACTGCAGCGACTGAAACATTATCTAACATGATGCCGACGTTATCCCCACCAGCATGACTAAACGACAGTTTATCTCCATCATTTACATTAACCAATGAGATGAAAATATTTGCCCATGCAGCATTAGATGCTAAATTGAATGCTTGTGAATAATCACCAAAGCTAACAATTAAGTCGTCGTTGACGCCACCGCGTTGGTTGCCTGATAAATCGAATGAAAGTGAGTATTGGCCGGCTGAGAAGCCAGATGCACTAACAAGCTCGCCCGCGTCGTTGCTTGAACCATCAAGGTCTATACATGTGCCAGTATTACATGTAATACCCCATGAGTTGGGTGTAGCAACTGCATCTACAGTACCATTTAAAACATCCCAGTTAGCTAGGCCAGATGAAGGTATATTGAGCACTGAACTAGTGATGCTGTCAAAGTTATCGTTTAATGAGCTTATTGTTGCAGCACTTACGCTAAAGCTTGCAGCAAGAAGAGTGGAGGCTAATAATATTTTTTTCATGATAAATCCTTTCGTAATAAATCAAACTGATGTCGTCGTTGAGTCACGTCTTGTGCTCACAAATTTTTAAAAAATATTGTGACCTAAGTATACGGTTATACAGTATTTTTATTTAATTGTGAACTAGATCACATAAATTTATTTTTATCTAAAGAAAGCATCAAGGAGCAAACCAACTTGATTTTGGCACGCACGTGAGTGAGGGATTTTCAAAACTTTGCTTATTTAAGGATGTTTAACGAAGAAAATTAGATGAACCAACGCTTTTTACAAGGTTTATTCTTTACGAGTAAATTTAATAATATGACGTCGATCGCGTTTATTGGGTCGACCTTTGTCATGCCTGAAGCCTAGAGGTTGATCTTTAAGCTCTAGTTTCAATTTTTCACGCTTGGCCAAACTCTCATCACTTTCAAGGTAAAGTAGCTGAGCTTCGGAAGCAGGGCGTCGTTGCTTGGCAACACCTAATACGGTGATCACGTGTTCATACGGTGGTTTTGAAATAGTTAATACATCATCTGCTTTAACGGTTCGGCTGGGTTTGGCTCGATGATTGTTAAGATGAACCTTACCGCCATTAATTGCTTCAACGGCTAGGCCACGGGTTTTATAAAACCGTGCCGCCCATAACCATTTATCTAGTCTTTGGCTGTTATCTTCAGCTTCAGGCTGTTTTGCCATTAATTATTCCTATAAAACCTGATCTAACTGCATATGCAGGTGATTTGTGATATTCATTGCTAATGTTCCCACAAAACTGGGTGATGACGAATAACTGTCAATCACCCTGATTTTGTAGAAGCGGCCATAACGGTAGATATCTACAATTATGGCGTAATGATAACTAGTTAAGCTTTACCTTGTAATTGCGGTATTATTGATTCATTTTCTAAGGTTGAAGTATCTTGCGTAATTTCTTCACCTTTGGCAATGGTTCTTAATAATCGACGCATAATTTTACCAGAGCGTGTTTTAGGTAAATTATCGGCATAACGAATTTCATCTGGCTTAGCAATAGCACCAATTTGTTCACCTACCCAAGCACGAAGTTCTTGCGTCAACTCTTCATCAACACCACCCACTGGTCGCTCACCATTTAACACTACATAAGAAACGACTGCTTCGCCTTTTATTTCATGAGGTTTACCCACTACCGCTGCTTCTGCAACACGTGGATGAGCAACCAGTGCAGATTCAATTTCCATCGTACCTAGGCGATGACCAGATACGTTTAATACATCATCAATCCGACCCATGATCCAAAAATATCCATCCTCATCAAGGCGTGCACTATCACCTGCTAAGTAATATTTGCCATCAAAATAAGGCCAATAAGAATCTTTATAACGTTGATCATCTCCCCAAACGGTTTGTACCATTGATGGCCAAGGTTGGCGAATAACTAAGTAACCACCTTGGTTCGCTTTGGTGATTTCTTCGCCTTCTTGATTGACCAGAGCGGCATCTATACCCGGTAGAGCACGAGTACACGAGCCTGGTTTAGTTACTGTGACGCCTGGCACAGGTGCGATCATATGAGCGCCTGTTTCAGTTTGCCACCATGTATCAACAATCGGACATTTTTCTTTACCAATGACGGTGTGATACCACATCCATGCTTCAGGGTTTATTGGTTCACCTACCGTACCCAGTAAACGCAGTTTAGATAAATCATAACTATTAGGAATGGCATCACCCACTCTCATTAAGGCACGAATAGCAGTAGGGGCGGTGTAGAAAATACTGACTTGATGACGTTGACACATATCCCAAAAACGACCAGCATCTGGGTAAGTAGGCACGCCTTCAAATATAACCATTGTGGCACCGGTGGCTAATGGGCCATAGGCTACATAAGTGTGACCAGTGATCCAGCCTACGTCGGCTGTACACCAAAAGACATCAGATTCTTGAATGTCGAAAACCCAACGCATTGTAGTGATAGCATTTAACAAATAACCGCCTGTTGAATGCTGTATGCCTTTAGGTTTACCTGTCGATCCTGATGTATACAGGATAAAGAGTGGGTGGGTGGCATCAACCCAAACTGGGTCACAATCAGCAGTTTGGCCTTGCTCGGCATCTGACCACCAAACATCGCGGCCAGCTTGCATGGTGATATCGTGGCCAGTGCGTTTAAATACAATGACTGATTCAACACTATCACAGCCATTTTTTAATGCCGTATCTGTCGTTGATTTAAGTGGAATGATTTTTCCACCACGGTGTCCGCCATCGGCAGTGATAACCATTTTTGCAGCTGTATCTTCAATGCGATCTTTTAACGAAGAAGCTGAAAACCCACCAAATACTACAGAGTGAATAGCACCAATACGAGCACACGCCTGCATGGCAATTACCGCTTCGGCAATCATTGGCATATATATAATGACGCGATCACCTTGAGTAATACCTTGTGCTTTTAAGACATTAGCAAAGGTACAGACCCGCGCATGTAATTGGCGATAACTAATATGCTCTACGTCACCAGCATCACCTTCAAAAATAATGGCCGTTTTATCTGCATTTTTGGATAGTTGGCGATCAAGACAGTTGTATGATGCATTTAATTTACCACCTAGAAACCACTGGTAAAAAGGTGCATTGGATGAATCTAAGGTTGTTTCAAAAGGCGATTGCCAATCAATTTCAGTTCGTGCTTGTTCTGCCCAAAAAGCTTGATTATCGACTGCTGCACTCTTATATAAGGCATCTAACTTGTCGGTAGTCAGCGTCGTAGCTTTAATAAAGTCTGCACTAGGTGGAAATTGGCGTTCTTCATGTAATGTTGATTCGATATTGTCTTCAGACATGGTTTCGTTACCTTAGTTTCATATAAGAAAAAGCTACTTTTCTAGCTATATTCCGTCTCGTTTAGAAGAAGTATGGGAATAAGAATTCCATAGGGTTATCGAGCTAGATTATAGCCTGTATTTATCAGAGATAAATAGACAAAAATGCCCCCATAAGTTTCCTTATGGAGGCATGCTGTTTACTGGCTTTGTTTAAAAGAAACCAAGTGGGCTAGTGCTATAACTTACTAATAGGTTCTTAGTTTGTTGGTAATGATCAAGCATCATTTTATGTGTCTCACGACCGACGCCTGATTTTTTATAACCACCAAAAGCAGCATGAGCAGGGTAAAGGTGATAACAGTTTGTCCAAACACGACCTGCTTGAATACCACGACCCATGCGATAAGCACGGTTCATATCGCGAGTCCATAAACCTGCGCCTAAACCAAACTCAGTATCATTAGCGATAGCCAATGCTTCAGCTTCATCTTTAAATGTTGTTACAGATACGACAGGACCAAAAATCTCTTCTTGGAAAATACGCATATTGTTGGTGCCTTTGAAAATGGTAGGTTCAATGTAATAACCTTTATCAAATTCAGAACCAACTTGAGCAATCTTACCGCCGATTAATAATTCAGCACCTTCTGCTTTACCTATTTCCATATAGCTTAGGATTTTTTCGTACTGTTCTTGTGATGCTTGAGCGCCTACTTGCGTATTGGTATCAAGAGGATTGCCGCGAATGATTTTTTGAGCGCGTTCAATAACGATAGCGATGAATTCATCATAGATACTTTCTTGAATCAATGCACGAGAAGGGCAGGTACAAACCTCGCCTTGGTTAAAGAAGGCAAGTACTGCACCTTCAGCACATTTACTGATGTAATCATCTTCTTGCTGCATGATATCTTCAAAGAAGATGTTAGGTGATTTACCACCTAATTCAACCGTTGAAGGAATAATGTTTTCAGCCGCATATTTCATAATAAGTGAGCCAACAGGTGTTGAGCCTGTAAACGCAATTTTTTGAATACGTTTGCTGGTTGCCAATGCTTGGCCAGCTTCTTGACCAAAACCATTAACAACGTTCAAGACACCAGGCGGTAATAAATCACCAATCAATTCCATAAGTTTCAGAATCGAATACGGTGTTTGTTCTGCTGGTTTTAAAACGATGCAGTTACCTGTTACTAAAGCGGGTGCTATTTTCCATACCCCCATTAATAATGGGAAGTTCCAAGGGATAATTTGTCCTACGACGCCTAATGGTTCGTGAAATTGATACGAAACAGTGTTTTCATCTATCTCACCCATTGTGCCTTCTTGAGCGCGAATACAGCCCGCATAATAACGGAAGTGGTCAATAGATAGGGGCACGTCGGCATTTAATGTTTCACGGACGGCTTTACCGTTATCCCATGTTTCAGCAACCGCTAGCATTTCTAGATTTTGTTCCATGCGATCCGCTATTTTTAACAAAATATTTGAACGTTCGGTAATGGATGTTTTAGCCCAAGCATCTTTAGCTGCGTGAGCTGCATCAAGCGCTAAGTTGATGTCTTCTTCTGTCGAGCGGGGAATTTCGCAAAAGCCTTCGCCGGTGACGGGACTGACATTGGTGTAATATTGTCCCTTAACAGGTGCTTCCCAACCACCATTAATATAGTTGCCATAACGTGGTTTGTATGAGGCTACTGAGCCTTCTGTGTTCGGATTTGCATAGATCATATTTTACTCTCTCTGGTTTAGTGTTTCTTGTTGTTATGGCTGTCAGCATAAATCTATAGAGCTCACTTTACCTTGACTGAGAATCTCTATTACTTGACTTACAATCCACATCGGTCACAAAATGCAGAATTATGAATACAGTTGTCAATAAGCACGATACATCAGTTTCGCAATCTTTAGCAAAAAGATATGGCGAAGATCGCCAGTCCTTGGTCGAAAACAAAATAGCCTTTGCTGGCCCTGAATCAGAGCTAAGTATTTATGATACTTATCGTGTTGCATCGCGTGTTGGATTAGGCTCACAACAGTTGTTGTACTGCGGCATGGTTAAGGGAAAAAAAATCATGTACGGCACAGGAAACGACCACGGTGAAATATTTTTGCCGCATGAATCTTTTGTAATGCCACCAGGTGAATTTGTGGAAATTGACTTTCCAGAAGCCAATGAACAATCGCCGACTACATGTCTCACAATTGAATTTTCAAAAGAACGTATTGAAACGATCTCTGAGAGAATGCGCGATCTCACTACATTAGAATCAATTAACCATGATTGGGAATACCAGCCTCACATCATTCATGCACATCACACGACAGACACGCAGCAATTATTAGAAAAATTAGTGTGCTTATTTACGCAAAATCATCCAGATAAAGAAATGATGGTTGACTTAGGTGTGTCTGAACTTGTTATTAGATTGCTAAGACAGCAGGGCAGGGAAATACTTCTGAGTTACAGCCAACAGGCCCCAGATACTAGCGGCATCATAGCTGCCATTCATTTTCTTGAAAAAAACCTTACGATACCACTCAATATTGAACAATTAAGTCGTCATGCTTGCATGAGCAGAAGTAAGCTTTATGTTGAGTTTAAAAAACAACTGGGTTGTTCACCAGGTGAGTTTCAGCAACAATTACGCATAAAAGCCTCAGCAGAAGCTATTAGCTCCGGTAAAACAGTAACTGAAGCCTGTTATGACGTAGGTTTTAATGATTTAAGCCATTTCAGTCGACGGTTTACCCAGTTTTATGGTTGTTCTCCCACAGCTTATCGTCTGAAACATTATGGTTAAGAAGTAAGGGCAAAGCATTATCATATTAATAAAATTCTTATTTAAAGTTTTATAGATAAATCCAGCCCAAATTCTATCGAAAGTTTAGATAAATCTCCTAGCGTTCGCTCGAATATATAAGTCACTGGATACTCGCACGAGATCGAGAGATCTTTCACTATTTGTGCTTTGATTTTGAGATGCAAACATTCCGTCAGCATCTGCTGTAAATCATCGCACTTGTTGCGCTAGTTTGAGTGATTAACACTTTCATCAATTTAGTTATTTTGCATTTGTCTGGGTAATTCTTAGGGTGATGCGCTGTATTAAGACGCACTGTTAGTTCAAATTGGCGAATTCAGTTTTATTCTTTTAGCAGTTGGGCTTAACTCGTAATCATTAAGCAAAATGCTTATCAATTTAACGATAGCTATAGTGGCTCAAAGCTTGTTAGTTAGTCCTAGTTGGGTTTCATTGCTTCGTCAGACTACTGTTAGAATTATAGAAATATAAGATAAACTGACTGACATCTGAACAACAATTAGCCTCAACATTTCGTCACAAATAATTACTCATGGCATCGCCTTAAAACTTCATATCGGAGAAAACAATGACGGAAGAAATCAGCCTTTTGGTTGAGCGTCTTAATGATGCAAGCGATGACGCACAAATGGCTGTTTTCGAAGAAGCAGTAATTGAGTTAGAAAGTAGTGAGTTGGCTTTTTTATTAGAGTCATTGCCGTTACCTGAACGTCTTGAACGCTGGCAACAAGTGCCTGAAGAAGATCGGGTTGCTGTTCTGGTGGCAATGCGTTCTGAGCCACGTCAAACTATTTTTTCTACATTTGATGATGAACAGTTACAAGCATTACTGAGCAATTTACATGCGGAAGATTTAATTGAACTGGCTGAAACGCTACCAGATTCAGTAGTTGATACCGCTTTGCAAAGTATGGATGCTATGCAACGCCAGCACTATCAACGATCAGCGCAATATGACGACTATCAAATCGGTCGTTACGTTGATCATGAACTGATTATTTTGCCAAAAACAGCGCGTGTTCGTGATGCTATGCGTTTGATTAAAAAATCATTACCGGAATACACAGATAGTCTCTATCTTATTCAGCGTAATGGTGATTACGCAGGAACCGTTTCCATTCAAAAGCTTTATTCAGCCTTACCTGAACAGCCGTTAATGGAATTAAGTACTGAAGATCCGTTCACTATTGCTGCTGATATCCATCTATCTGACGCCTCTGAAAAAGTTGAACATTCGGGCCTCGCAGCTTTGCCAGTCATTGATGATAATAATAAATTATCTGGCCGAATTACCCTACGACAAGCGATAGAAATTACCCGTGAAGATTATGAAAGTCAGTTAATGGCTACGGCGGGTTTGAATGAAGATGAAGATTTATTTGCCCCAGTATTTCGTAGTTCAAAACGTCGTGCTACCTGGTTAGGCATCAATCTTCTAACAGCCTTTCTGGCTTCGTGGGCGATTGGTTTATTTGAAGCAACACTGCAACAAATAGTTGCCTTAGCCGTGTTAATGCCGATTGTGGCTTCAATGGGAGGCATCGCAGGCAGTCAAACATTAACCTTAATTATTAGAGGTATAGCCTTAGGACAAATTTCCAAAGGTAATATGTCACCGCTATTAATAAAAGAAGTCAGTGTCGGTGCCTTGAACGGTGTTCTATGGGCAATAGTCATTGGTGTTATTACCTCTTTTTGGTTCGAAAGTGCCAGCATAGGTTTGGTGATAGCGGCAGCCATCGTTCTCAACATAGTGGCGGCGGCATTCTCAGGAGTACTGGTACCCATAGTGTTAGATAGATTTAACATTGATCCCGCCTTGTCAGGGTCGGTCATTTTGACGACCGTTACCGATGTAGTAGGCTTTGTCGCGTTTTTAGGATTGGGTACATTATTTTTATTATGATGTTGAACTAACGGCCATGTTCAACATTTTAAATATGATACAAATCCGAATAAGTTTCTTTATATTTTAAGAATAAAGAGAAATCATATTCAAACCGTGAATATTGTACTGGGCACTTATGCCAGTATTGATGGTCACAAAAGGGCAGGCCTTTATATACTTTCCTATAGTGGAAATATGTATCATGGCAATACTGTGTGTGCATTATATGGTTAGTAATTGCTCATCAATGAACTAATGAGATGAATTAATTTATAATACAAGGCGCGTATTTGGTTTCAACATGCACCTTTCTTTAGAGTGGCTGCTGGACAGTCTAAAAAGGATATTAATTGTTTAAACTGCTTTTTATATCGCTCAAATTATATGTCATGGCACTATTGCTGGTATTTGCAACGGTAGCGCAGGCCGATGACGTAAAAATTAAAGTGCAACTGTCAGGTGCTCCCGAAGGCAAAACTGAAACCTTATTAAGCGGTTTAAGTATTGTCAGACAACAAAATAGTGCTCGCTTATCTGCACGCCATATACGAAAGCTCCATGATGAATCGGCAACTGAACTCACGCAGATGTTACAAGTGTACGGTTACTACAATGTTAAAATAACAAGTAAATTAGAACAGGTTAGTGATGAGAAATGGCTGGCTGATTACCAATTAGAATTAGGTGAGCAGGTCAAGTTAGACCAAGTTGTTGTGACACTGGATGGTCAGGCCATTGACGATGTTGAATTCAAAAAATTCATCAATAATTTTCCTCTTAAACCTGCTGATGCCTTTAATCATGAGGCCTACGAGGCGGCTAAAAAATCATTACTACGAATCGGGGCTGAACGTGGATACTTTGATGCTGAATTAACGACACACAAGGTTGAAGTAAATAAAGAGATAAACACGGCAAGCATCTATTTGAATTACAGTTCTGGTGACCGATATTATTTTTCTGAAATTCAATTTCCACCAACAGTACTTACTAATGAATTATTGCTGAGGCTGACGCCTATTAAGGCGGGAGAGCCCTATTTAGCTTCACAAGTATTGAAGTTACGTAACAATTTAACGAATAGTGGTTATTTTGATGGGGTGGCGGTTAGGACCTTAATTGATGAACGTCATGATGGGAAAGTTGCCTTAGATATCTCCTTTGAACCTGATGCAAGGCAACGCTATACCGCTGGCATAGGTTTTGGTACCGACAGTGGGCCACGAATAGGTTTAGGTTGGGAAAATAGGTATATAAACAAACGCGGCCATCGTTTATCGGCAGATGCAAAATTTTCACAAGTAACCAATAGTATCGCGATGGATTATAGGATGCCTTTCTGGAGCGAAACAATCTCGGATATTGGTTTTAATACTGAATTTAAGCAACAAAACACTGATATCAGTGAAAGTACTTCATTTGCTATCGGTAGCTATTATAAAACTAAGCGATGGGGCTGGAATGAAACTGGCGCGCTTAAACTATTAAATGAAAACTATGAAGTATCACTGGATTCAAATACCTCATTATTATTAATTCCTAGTATTTCTTGGGCCAGGATTTGGGCTGATGACACTATCTATACTAAACATGGTGGTAGATTATCTTTATCGTTATCTGGCGCCAGCGAATCCGTGCTGTCAGATACCACGTATGGACAAGCGGTGCTTAGAGGAAAATACATACATTCCTTTACTGAAAATGGTCGCTTCATAACTCGAGGTACGCTCGGTGTTACAGAGGTTACTGATTTTACTAAGCTACCTAGTTCTTTACGTTTCTTTGCCGGTGGTGACAGCAGTATCCGTGGTTTTGATTTTGAATCCTTAGGTCCATTGGGTGACGATGGTCTAGTCGAAGGCGGGCGTTATTTAGCTGTCGGTAGCGTGGAATATGAACAGATGATAGTAGGCAATTGGGGAGCCGCGATCTTTAGTGACTTTGGTAATGCGATGAATAGTTGGGATGACCCATTGGAATATAGTGTTGGTGTTGGTGCTCGTTGGCGCTCACCTATTGGATTAATTCGAATTGATGTCGCATCAGGCTTATCAGCAGATAACAATCCTATTGGTATTCATGTTGTTATTGGGCCAGATTTATAATGCGTCGTCGTATAGTAATTATATTAATAAGTGTCTTAATGTTGCTCGCCAGTTTCGTCGCTTGGCTAGGATTGACTGAATCGGGCTTATCTTTCGCAATATCGCAAGCTGAACGATTTGTGCCTGAATTAAGTATTCAAAAAACCTCTGGCCGATTTTATGATGGTGCTGACTTTGAACAAATAAACTATCAAATTGATGATAGCAGTAGTTTATCGATCAGTAATTTGGCAATGAGCTGGCAAGCGATGCGCTTATTTTCCGGACAACTTGTAATAGATAAACTGCATATAGGTGATGTGGTTATTACCCAAAACTCAGCAAAAAATGTTGAGTCTTTACCTATTATTTTACCTAATATCAACATCCCGATAGCTATATCCCTAAAAAATCTTAGTCTTAATAGTCTTGTTTCGATTGATCCCTCACAAAACAAGGTTCCGTTAATCAGTGGCTTAAAGGCTGACATGACGCTTTGGGGTGATAAGCTTAAAATTCAGTCTTTATTAATACACTATGCTGATAATGTAAGCCTAGAACTAAGTGGTGCAATAAGGCTAAGCGGACGATATAAAACTGATTTAGCTTATCAGTGGACCGTGCTTGATCCAAAATTAAAAACGATTAGTGCAGAAGGTACCATTAAAGGTAATCTGGCCGAATTAAAACTGGAACAACAATTACTTAAACCAGTGCAATCAACCCAGAATATTACCGTTTCAGACCTTCTGGATAAGGTTATCTGGTCTGCGAATATACAAGTAGCACAACTAGTAATGGCTGATTTTGTTGAAGGCCAAACTGGCGTAATACACCAGCTGACACTCATGGCCAATGGTGATTTAACGCGTGCAGACTTATTACTTGATGGCCAATTTAAACAAACTGGCTTGCCACAGTTAAGTCTACATAGCCAAATATCAACAACAGGGTTTGATGACTGGTTAACGGATACCAATATCAGCACGAACGATGGTGCAAAACTACTCATTAAAGGTCAAATAAACCAGGTGTTAACCGCACCTAGTTTAGCTCTGACGGGACAATGGCAGCAATTAGCTTGGCCATTACTAGAACCTATAAAAACAGTCACTAGTGCGAAAGGTGAATTCACCGTCAGCGGTGATCTTGAACAGTATACTGTTGCAATTAGCAGTGAACTGGATGCAGAACAGCAACACTTAATCTGGCAGGCCAATGCACAAGGCACTGCAAATAAAATTGATTTGAAACAACTACAGGTCAATGGCTTTGGCGGCAAGGCAACCTTTGCTGGTTGGTTCAATTGGCAGTCTGGTTCTAGCTTCGAATTAGCTGCCAACTGGCAAAACATCGTTGTACCAGAAGCCTTAAGTAAGTTAATGATTAACAGTGAAGCGGGTGATCTCGTTTTATCAGGCACCACAGAAACATTCACACTGACTTCTGCTGTTGCACTATCAGTAGATGCGAAACCTGCAAGCATTAACATTAAAGGTACAGGAACAGATAAGGGCTTCAAGCAGTTGGTTATCAACACAAAAACTGGTAACGGTACTGTTGGCTTTGATGGAGAACTATTTTGGCTTGATGCCTTTAAACTGAATGGTAAGATTAACCTGCACAACATAAATCCCGACCTGTTTTCACCCGAATGGACAGGTGATTTATCTGGTGGTTGGACAATGTCCGTCGATAACCTACATGACCAAATGGCAGATATTCGGATAGAAGCTTTAGATGTAAAAGGTAGTTTAAGAAAACGACCATTACATTTACAAGGTGAACTTTCTTATATAAAAAGCCAATTAAACATCCCTAACTTACAGCTAGTCTCTGGAAAATCAACGATCTCAGTTAATGGCCATATGCAAGATACTTTAGCGTTAAATTGGCTACTAGACTCACCTGATTTGGCAGATTTGTACCCGGATCTAGGCGGACAGCTTAACGCTTCAGCAACCGTTACCGGCAAGCTAGATGCCCCGGTCATCAAAGCAACGCTGTCAGGACAAAAAATTGCCTATGCTGATGGTGTTGCTATCGCTAAGGCAAATAGTAATTTCAGTTTAGACAGGCAGGGTCAAGTCAACGGAAAAGTAGTACTGACTGACATGAAAATGAACACCATACCAGCACTTAATGCAGAACTTAATATTGCAGGTAGTAAAGACAGTCATCAGCTTTCGTTTGATGTGAGTGGTGAGCAGATCAATGCGTCGGGCAATGTATCGGGACAACTGACAGATACAAATTGGCAGGGTCAACTGATTAAGCTAAAGCTTGACCAAACACAAGCTGGTGTTTGGAATTTAACCAAGCAAGGCCGTATTAATCTGGCTAGTGACCAAGGTTTAATTGCAGAACAGTGTCTACAATCAGACAAAGGCGACATTTGTTTCCACGCTAATTATTCACCAGAAGGTAATTGGCAAGGTGCGGGGCGATTGAATAAACTTTCGATGAGTGTATTGCACGCTTTTGTACCAGATCTAGAGCCTATAGAAGGTCAAATACAAGGCCAATTTGCATTATCAGGTAGCAATCAATATCCCACTAAAGGTCAAGGAGAACTAAACTTAGTAAATGGGAGTATTTTACTCGATGCTATTGGTCAAAAAGAAAAGAGAGTAATACCATTAAAAACGGTTAAATTTGATTATCTGCTGACAGAAAAAAATACCTCAGCGAATGTATTTATTGCTCCTGACTTAAAAGGAGTGTCGCCATTAACAGGGAGAATCGAGCTTCCTATTCTAGAAGTAGTAATGAACGATCCTAATAAAGCACCTCTCAGTGGCGCTTTCAAAACTAAAGTTGATGACTTGTCGATATTTGATGATTTAAACCCTGAATATGACAACTTGAAAGGACAGTTAAACGTTGATATGTCAGTCACAGGTACCGTTAAAAATCCTGCCCTGATTGGTAAAATTACACTCGATAAGTCGTCAGTTGAATTACCTAGTTTAGGTTTAATACTGACTGAAATGAATGTCAATGCTCAAGGTAGTCTCGACAAAGGTATTGAATTTTCTTATCAAGCTAAATCAGGTAAGGGTAATTTAGTTGGGGGCGGTCAATTTGTCGCTAAAGATGATACTTGGCAAATGGATGCCAACTTGAAAGCAACCAATACAGAATTAGTAAACTTGCCAGAAGCCTATGTTATTGCTTCAACCGACTTAAAATTCTCAATGAATGCCAAGTCATCACAAGTAAGTGGCTCTGTAACCATCCCAGAAGCTGAGCTAGCACCTTTACAGTTTAATATGCCTGTTTCACCTAGTAAAGATGTCATCGTGCTTAGTAACACTGTATCAGAGGCTGAAAAAAAGACTTTTCCAACCATCTTGAATGTCAACGTTACCTTGGGTGATAAAGTTAAAATTGCTGCTGTCGGATTTAATAGTCGTTTAACAGGAAAATTACAGGTGACGGGGGATACCAGTAAAATTTTGCTGGGTACTGGCGCTATTATTATTAAGGATGGTAAATATACAGCTTATGGCCAAAAATTAGCGGTTGATGATGGCAAAATACTATTTTCTGGCGGGGCATTAGATAACCCACAACTTGATGTTAAAGCGCTTAGAAAAGGCGATGGCTTCACAGCGGGTCTTCATGTACAAGGCGCGGCTAATAATCCACAGATCACGCTATTTTCGACACCTGCAATGAGCCAAGATAACATTCTTGCTTATATAGTATTAGGTAGGCCTATCGGTGAAGCATCAGTAGCTGATGCTGCCTTACTTGCTTCAGCTGCAACAGGATTAGGTATCAAAGGTGGCAATCAAATAGGCGACCGAATTGCGAGTACCTTCGGTCTTGATAGTGTCGGCATCAAGGGTGATGGTGGTGAAGATACCGCCGTGCAAATTGGTAAATACCTGTCACCAAAATTATATCTGGGTTATGGCATTGGTATTTTTGAACCTGTGAGTACCGTTATTATGCGTTATAAATTGAGCAAAATTTGGAGCTTAAAAGCCGAATCTGGAATAGAAACCAGCGTCGACTTTTTATACACTCATGAACGCTAAAACGAATAGACATTACTAAATGATATTGATAGCATAGCCGAGTGTTTTACTAGGTAATTCATTGAGTCGTCGTGTCGATGACTTTTCTCCAATCCAATAATAGACTTTTAGGAGCCATTATGAGCGTATTAGTTACTAGCCCAGCCCCAGATTTTACCGCAGCAGCAGTAATGCCTGACAACAGCATCAATGAAAATTTTTCATTGTCAGATTACAAGGGTAAATATATTGTTTTATTCTTTTACCCACTAGATTTTACTTTTGTATGCCCATCTGAAATTATTGCTCATCACCACCGTGTTGCTGAATTTGAAAAACGTGGTGTACAAGTGATTGGTGTTTCTATTGATTCACAATTCACTCATTTAGCATGGCGCAATACAGAAGTTAAACATGGTGGTATCGGCAAAATTGATTTCCCACTAGTTGCTGATATTCAACACTCAATCGTTGAAGCATACGGCATTAAACACCCAGCAGGTGTCGCATTACGTGGTTCATTCTTAATCGATAAAGACGGTATTGTTCGTCACCAAGTGGTTAATGATTTACCACTAGGCCGTGAAGTAGATGAAATGTTACGTTTAGTTGATGCATTACAATTTACTGAAGAACATGGCGAAGTTTGCCCAGCTGGTTGGCAGAAAGGTGATGAAGGTATGAAACCTGATGCTGCTGGCGTTGCTGATTATCTAGCAAAAAATGCAGATAAACTATAGCAATTAGCGTGTTAAGAACAAAAAAAAGCCCCGATTAATTCGGGGCTTTTTTTTGCCTGCTATCAGCTGAGGTTTCTCGTTTAATATTAAACGCGGTTTTTCTCTCTGATTTCAGCTAGTGTTTTACAATCAATACATAAGTTGGCTGTTGGGCGAGCTTCAAGGCGGCGAAGACCAATATCAGTACCACAAGACTCACAAAAACCGTAGTCACCCTTATCCATGTCTTCAAGTGATTGATTAATTTTTTTGATTAACTTACGTTCACGGTCACGCGTACGAAGTTCTAAGGTAAATTCTTCTTCTTGAGTGGCACGATCATTAGGATCAGGGAAGTTAGCAGCATCGTCTTTCATGTGAGAAACGGTATTATCGACTTCTTCCATTAACTCTCTTTTCCAACCATTTAAAATAGTTCGAAAATGGGTTAGTTGTGTAGCACTCATATATTCTTCCCCAGCCTCTTTTTGGTAGGGAGCAATTTGTGCACTTGTCGGCAATGATTCCATGTGAAAAACCTCATAACTTTAAAATTTAAGGGCGCATCTATACCAGATGAAACCTAGATGTGCAAAAATTTGATATCATTCGTGCTGATTTTTATGTGGAGAAATTGGCGATGAAGCAATTAAAAACGGTTATATTTGATGTTGATGGCACCTTGGCAGAAACCGAGCGTGATGGCCATAGAATAGCCTTCAACCGCGCATTCATTGATGCAGGTTTAAATTGGGTGTGGAACGAAGATTTATACGGAAAATTACTGGCCGTTACAGGTGGAAAAGAGCGCATTCGATATTTCCTAAATGACTTTCATTCGGACTTTAAATATGTAGGTAATATTAACGATCTTATTACCAATTTACATGCCGCTAAAACTAAACATTATGTCGCGCTCTTAGAATCAAATGCCATTGCATTACGTCCAGGCGTTGTTCGCTTGATCAATGAAATTCGCCAAGCAGGTTTAGGTGTTGCCATCGCCACTACCACCACGCCAGAAAATGTAACCGCATTAATAAAAAGTACTTTAGGCGAGCAGGCCTTAGATTGGTTTGATTGTATTGCCGCAGGTGATATTGTGCCGGCAAAAAAACCCCCGTCAGATATTTTTGATTATTGTTTGCAACAGATTGGCTTATCTGCAGATGAATGTTTAGTGCTTGAAGATTCAGCTAACGGTGTTTTGTCATCTATAGGGGCCAATATCCCTACTATAGTCACCCTGAATGCTTACACGCAAGATGATGATTTCAGTGGCGCTATCAGTGTATTTAATCACTTAGGCGAGCCAGACATGCCGTGTAGCCTTATTTCGGGACAAGCCATTAGTGCTAACTACATTACTGTGGAAGTTTTAAAAGAATTGCATGCACAAGCTTGATAATCGCCGCATCACTGAGCGAGCGCAAGCGATCTCTCCGTTTCATGTAATGGATATTCTCGCCCAAGCTAAACGGCTTGAAACGCAGGGAAAAGACATTATTCATATGGAAGTAGGGGAACCTGATTTTGATTCGCCTCAGCCCATCATAGAGGCCGGTATAGCGGCATTAAAACTAGGAAGAACCCATTACACACCACCATTAGGGTTACCAGAGTTACGCGAAGCCATAGCTGGCTGGTATGAAACCCGCTATCAAGTCAAAGTGTCAGCGAATCGAATTATTGTTACACCAGGCGCATCAGGTGCTTTGTTATTAGTGATGGGCGCATTATTAGAACAAGGTAAAAACGTTTTATTGGCTGATCCAGGCTATCCCTGCAATCGAAACTTTGCTCGTTTTGTTGAAGGTAAAGCAAAAGCGGTTAATGTCGATGCCAGCACTAATTATCAATTAACGGCAAGGCATATAGAACAGCATTGGGATGAAAATACGGCCATGGCATTGGTTGCCTCCCCGTCAAATCCAACGGGAACAGTACTCAACGATCAACAATTAAAATCACTGTCTGATGCTGTCACCCTTAAAAATGGGCATTTAGTGGTAGATGAGATCTATCATGGCCTGACTTATGATGGCTATGATGCACCAACTGTCTTGGCCGTTAATCAAGATGCATTCGTGATTAACAGTTTTTCCAAATATTTTGGCATGACGGGTTGGCGTCTAGGTTGGTTGGTAGTGCCTGATGGCTATGAAGAAGTAATGGATCGTCTGGCACAGAATTTATTTTTAGCGGCCCCGACCATCTCACAATATGCCGCTTTAGCTGCATTTCACAGTGAAACTATTGCCATATTGGATCAACGCCGCAATACATTTGAACAAAGACGAAATAGTTTGTTGCCGGCATTGCAATTAATTGGCCTAAAAGTAGATGCACCGCCACAAGGCGCTTTTTATATATATGCGGATTGTCGTCAAATTCTTACTGATAAGTACCCCGATAGTATGGCATTATCTAAGTATTGGTTAGAGCAGGCTGGCGTTGCCGTGACGCCAGGTAATGATTTTGGTCATTATTTAGCTGAATATCATATAAGATTTGCCTACACCGCCAATGAACAGCGATTGATTCAAGCGATAGAACGAATAAAACAAATCATTTAAGCCGTCTCAAGGAATTACAATGACTCACGCCAAGATTTTTTACACGAAAACAGACGAAGCACCCGCATTAGCAACTTATTCTTTATTGCCTATTATCAAAATGTTTACCGCCTCCGCTGATATTGATGTAGAAATTAGTGATATATCGCTAGCTAGTCGCATTCTTGCCCATTTCCCCAGTTATTTAACGCCCGAGCAACAAGTCAGAGATACATTAGCTGAGCTGGGTGCATTAACCTTAAAGCCTGAAGCTAATATTATTAAGTTGCCTAATATCAGTGCTTCGATTCCACAATTAAAGTCCGCAATTAAAGAACTTCAAGACAAGGGCTTCAAATTACCTGATTATCCTGACTCACCAGAAAATGAAGCACAAAAGTTAATAAAAACGACTTATGATAAAGTCAAAGGTAGTGCTGTTAACCCGGTTTTACGTGAAGGTAATTCTGATCGAAGAGCACCGTTAGCAGTTAAAAACTATGTACGTAAACACCCGCATTCTATGGGTGCGTGGAGTAGCGATTCAAAGTCTCATGTTGCCAGTATGTCTGATCATGATTTTTATGGCAGCGAACGTTCAGTAACGCTTGCACAAGCAACTAAGGTCACTATTGAGTTCGAAGATTCGGCAGGTAAAGTGACCGTATTAAAAAATGCTTTTCCGATACTCGCTGGTGAAATTATTGATGCATCGGTGATGAGTAAAAATGCCTTTTGTCACTTTATTGAAGCTGAAATTGTTCGAGCTAAAAACGAAGGCGTGCTATTTTCAGTACACTTAAAAGCAACCATGATGAAAGTATCAGACCCTATTATATTTGGTCATGTGGTCTCTGTATTTTATAAAGATGTCTTTGCTAAACACGGCGCAATCTTTGAACAGCTAGGTGTCGAAGTCTCCAATGGCTTAGGCGATGTTTACAATAAAATCAAAAGCTTACCATCTGAAAAACAAGCTGAAATCGAGGCTGACATTCAAGCGGTTTATGCCTCTCGTCCCGATATAGCAATGGTCGATTCAGATAAAGGTATCACCAATTTACATGTGCCTTCAGATGTCATTGTTGATGCATCGATGCCAGCAATGATTCGCTCATCAGGTAAAATGTGGGATAAAAACGGTAAGCTTCAAGATACTAAAGCAATAATTCCAGATCGTTGTTATGCCGGCATCTATCAAAAAACCATCGAGTTTTGTAAAAAACATGGCGCATTTGATCCGACGACCATGGGTAGCGTGCCGAATGTCGGGCTAATGGCACAAAAGGCTGAGGAATATGGTTCTCATGATAAAACATTTGAAATACCGACAGCAGGTATTGTGCGAGTAATCGATGAAAACCGTACTATATTATTAGAACATGAAGTCGAAAAAGGCGATATCTGGCGCATGTGCCAGACCAAAGATGCGCCCATTCAAGATTGGGTTAAATTGGCCGTTAATCGAGCACGATTAACAGGTACGCCAGCTGTATTTTGGTTAGATCCAAATAGAGCACATGATACTCAAATCATTGCGAAAGTTGAACACTACCTACCTCAGCACGATGTTAAGGGACTGGATATTAAAGTCTTAACACCAGAAGATGCCATTGAATTATCACTAGAACGCATCAAAAATGGTGAAGATACCATTTCAGTAACCGGCAATGTGTTGCGTGATTATTTGACTGATTTGTTTCCTATTCTTGAACTAGGTACAAGTGCAAAAATGTTGTCCATCGTGCCCTTAATGAATGGCGGTGGTTTGTTCGAAACGGGTGCCGGCGGCTCAGCACCCAAACATGTCCAGCAATTTGAGAAAGAAAATCACTTACGCTGGGATTCACTAGGTGAGTTTCTGGCTCTAGCGGCGTCATTAGAACATTTAAGTAATACTACGGGTAATACAAAAGCACATATATTGGCTGATACCTTAGATAAAGCCACAGGGATATTTTTAGATACCAATAAATCGCCATCACGTAAGGTCGGTGAGTTGGATGTGCGAGGAAGCCATTTTTATTTAATGCTGTACTGGGCTCAAGCACTAGCGGTACAAAATGACAATATCGAACTAAAAAACCATTTTGAAAGGCTGGCTAAAACATTGCTATCTAATCAAGCGCAAATAATTTCTGAGTTAAATGCTGTGCAAGGTCATCCTGTCAAACTTAATGGCTATTATTTTGCCGATGAACAATTAGAATCACAAGCCATGAGACCCAGTGCTACGTTAAACAGTACTGTTAACGGTTAGTTGTCACGCAGTTGTTCCAGATATAACGCTGTTGCTCCGGCAACAGCGGCTGGGATCACTAAAAAGTTAATAAATGGGATCAGTGTCGCGCCCAAGGTTGCTAAACCAAAACCAATAGCCAAGGGACGTTTCTGTTTTAATATCGCGCGCTGTTGTGGGAATTTAAGGTCATGATTTCCCATTGGATAATCATGATAATCCAAGGCCAGCATCCAGCTTGAAAATAAGATCCAAAGAATAGGGGTGACAATATTAACCACCGGAACCCACGATAAGATGAATAAGGGCATCATCCATAATAAGAAGTAGCCGATTTTTCTAACTTCATTCCATAATAATGACGGAGTATCTTTGACCATTTTTTGCCACGGCATCGAAGAGGGGGGTTGACCCGCTAATTTGGTTTCTACCGCTTCAGCTAACACACCATTAAAAGGTGCCGCCAAAAAATTCGCGATGATCGAGAAAGTAAAAAATACGATCAAAATCAATAAGGCTGCAAATAAAGGCCAAATTATCCACATCAGCCAGCCTAGTAGCCATTCAGGTATCCAGCCTGGCATCATGTTATTGATCCATTGGTCGAATTTACTGATGCCCAACCAAATAGCAAAACTGAATAGTAGGCTATTGATCGCCATAGGAATATAGGCAAAGCGGCGTATACCTTTCTGGTGAATCAGGCTAAAGCCCCTGAATAGGTAGCGTGCGCCTTTGAATAAATCTTGCATAAAAAACTCTTACTTTAAAATTAGATTAATTGGCCATGGCATTTTTAGCTAAACATGCCGCACCAAAAGCAGCTTCTGTATGTTCAGCTGAAATGAAAGGTAAGAGTATATGTTGCTGACGGAGTGCTTGCCAAACTAGATTAACGGCACCGCCGCCGACTGTTCTTATTGATTTTACTGATGAAGCCCCAGCGTCTTCTAGCTTTTGATAAGCTTGTTGTTCAATTTTTGCCATACCGGCCAACATGCCATGTAAAAACTCAACATCACGATTAGGGCGGGGTGATAGCCTAGGGGCCAACTCAGGATCACAGATTGGAAAACGTTCACCTTTAGTTAATAAAGGATAGTAATCAGGAACCTGATTATTTATTGAGATTAAACTGCTAAGAACTTGTAATTGTTCATTATTAAAGAATTCATTTAATACGGCTCCGCCGGTATTTGATGCGCCGCCGACTAACCATTTATCAGCTAAACGGTGGCTATAAATTCCTTGCTCAGGTAAAAAAATCGGTGTATCGCTGATCAATTTAACAACCAGTGTTGAGCCCAACGAGGTCACAGCATCGCCTATTTCATTAGCTCCAGTGGCCAATAATGCGGCAATACTATCGGTTGTACCTGCAACGATTTTGGGTGGGGATGTTAAGTTTAATTGCTTACATAAATCATCAGATAAAAGCCCAATAATGGCTCCCGGCGGCACAACTTTCGGTAAAACAGCTCGATTGGTGATGAAATCAAGCCAATTTGGCCAGCAGCGTTGAACCGGATCGTAGCCTGTTTTGAGTGCATTATTTTCATCGCTTATGCCTAAAGGCGCGCCAAGACGGAAATTAATCCAATCTGCTTGATGTAATAAATGATTATTTGGGGATTGGGCTAGGACATTATGCTGTTGTAAATAGACTAATTTAGCTAAACCACTAGTCGCACCATGAGCCCCAGATTGTGCTGGAGCAATATCAGCAATCAACTTTGCTTGTTCAACAGCGCGAGCATCGTTATACATTAACAGTGGTGTTTGCGGATTACCGAGCGCGTCGGTGATTAATATCGAGCCAGAAGTGGCATCAACAGCAATGCTTCGAATTTCATAGTGCTGACACTCAGGAATGAGATCAATTAACACTTTTTTCACACATTGCCAGTGATAACTCGGGTCTTGTTCAGAAGTATTATTGGAATGAGGTGCTTGAAAAGCTAAGCGACTGCTAGTGATAATGTTTGAATGATCATCTATGGCAATGGCTCGACACCCTGAGGTGCCGAGATCAATACCAATGTAGGCGTTATTATTCATAACGCTTATCTTGTTAGCTTATGGAAGTTGAACAGGTGTTGGTGCAACCCAACCCGCTTTACGATGTTCAGCAACAACCGTTGTGTAAACACCGCCACGAACATTAAAAACACCGGTAATACGCATAAATCGTGGATCACAAATCGCTACTAAGTCATCTAAAATTTGATTAGTTACTTTTTCGTGGAAGGCACCTTCGTTACGGTAAGACCATAAGTAAAGCTTGTAAGCCTTTAATTCAACACACTTTAAATCAGGTACGTAGTCAATCTTAATGGTCGCAAAGTCAGGTTGACCTGTTTTAGGACACAAACAAGTAAATTCTGGTGTCTCGATGTGAATGGTATAATCACGCTCCGGCATTGCGTTGTCGAAGGTTTCCAATTGTTTGCTTGGTTGTGTGGTCATGAAAATGCTCATCATATGTAAAAAACAACCATTATCCCTTAGTTGATACAGAGGTTCCACAATAAGTGTTTGAAATCGTAATTTTTATATTGGTACTGTTGGCCGCTTTTATCGGCGTAGCTTGGTATGCCCGACGTAGTAGTCAGAAACGAGCCATGGATTTAGATCTTGATCATCTCGAGCCTGAAATCAATCTCGATAATGATTTTAATGACTATTTTGAACGTGAGCTTCAACAACAATCTATAGGTGATATTGATAGCGAACCTTCGGTTAGTCTATCTAGTGCCGCTGAAAAAATAGTGTCGGAACTTGAGCCAGTTATTAACTTAGAAGATAAAGTAGCTGAACCTAAGGCATCACAAGCATCAACAAAGAAAGTGCAATCAACAATTGATTTTGTTATCGATGACGATATAGAGCCCATAGAAGATGCGATGGCATCTCCAGCTGACCAACAAGCACTTAAATCTAGTTTGCCGAGAGATGATTTTGAGCGTATTCAACCAACAGCCGTTGAAACAAAGCCGAAACCACCTAGAAAAGATAGTGATGATTTAGTTATCGCACTAACGATTATGGCACCTGAAAATGAGCGGTTTGCAGGCAGAGCGGTGAAAGCAGCATTAGAAAGTTCGAACCTACATTTTGGTGACTTACAGGTTTATCATCGGTTTACGGGTGGCGCACGTAGACAAAGTATATTTAGCGTGGCTAATATTCTTGATCCTGGTACCTTGTTGCCTGATAAGTTTATAAGTTTAACCACGCCAGGTTTATTAATATTTGCTCGCTTACCAGGCCCAGTAAATGGCTTAGCGATGTTTGATGACTTACTGGAAACAGCTCAGTCCCTAACTGAAAAATTGGGCGGCACCTTATCTGATGATACGCGTGAGCCAATTAGTGAATCACGATTAGAAGCGATGCGTAGCCGAATATTCAACTTAAATTTTGCAATTCATAACGAAAACCATGACTATTCCAACTGATATACAGCTACAAGCGAGTAACTTACGAGACATAATAAACCGATTTAACCATCTCTACTATGTTACTGATAATCCTGAAGTTACAGATAGTGAATACGATCGTTTATTCAAGCAACTCCAACAACTAGAAGCCCACTATCCTGAACTACTAACTGCCGACTCACCTACGCAACGTGTCGGTGGCAAAGCCCTCGATAAGTTCAGTCAAATTACTCATGCTTTACCTATGTTATCGCTAGATAATGTATTCGATGCTGACGACTTGCATGCCTTTGACCAACGCGTCCGTGATCGCCTCAACACTACTAATATCCAAACCTATGCTGCTGAACCTAAACTAGATGGTTTAGCAATCAGTATTCGCTATGAACAAGGAATATTGGTGCAAGCCGCGACACGTGGTGATGGCACTGTGGGCGAAGATGTCACTGAAAATGTACGAACTATTCAATCCGTCCCATTGAAATTAACCGGTGATAATGTGCCGGATGTTGTTGAAATCCGCGGTGAAATTGTTATGCCGAAAGCCGGATTTGAGGCATTAAATAAGCAACAAATTGCTGATAATAAAAAGCCATTTGTAAATCCACGTAATGCAGCAGCGGGTTCTTTACGGCAATTAGATTCTAAGATTACCGCTCGTCGCCCCTTAGCGATGTATTGCTATGGTGTAGGTGAAATCCAAGGAATAGATTTACCCAAAACGCACCACGAAACCATGCAACAACTTGCACAATGGGGTTGTCAGATCTCAACAGAATTACAGCAAGTAACAGGTGTCGATGGTTGTTTGTCTTATATTAAACAGCTAGGTGAACAACGTAATGCCTTGTCTTACGACATTGATGGTGTGGTGTTAAAGATTGACGATATAAGCTTGCAGCAACGCTTAGGTTTTGTATCACGGGCACCACGTTGGGCGATTGCTTATAAATTTCCTGCTCAACAGGAAATGACAATCGTAGACGATATTGAAATTCAAGTTGGCCGAACCGGCGCTTTAACCCCCGTTGCTCGTTTACAGCCGGTATTTGTCGGTGGAGTGACAGTGAGTAATGCCACCTTGCATAATCAAGATGAAATAGATCGTAAAGATGTCAGGGTAGGGGACACCGTAATTGTTAGACGAGCAGGGGATGTTATCCCTGAAGTAGTACAAGTTGTTTTATCAAAACGCCCAGATAATACAGTTAAATTTACGATACCAACACAATGTCCAATTTGCCAATCAGAAGTTGAACGTGTTGAAGGCGAAGCCATAGCTCGCTGTAGTGGCGGGCTTTATTGTCCCGCACAACGTAAAGAAGCCATCAAACATTTTGCTTCACGTAAAGCCATGGATATTGACGGTTTAGGCGATAAACTCGTTGAAGTACTGGTTGATGAAGGTCTGATCAATGATCCAGCAGATCTCTTTCAGTTAACAACAGATCAATTATCTGCATTAGAAAGAATGGGTGAAAAATCAGCCGCCAATTTGGTTGCTTCATTAGAAGCCGCTAAACAAACAAAATTTGCTCGCTTTCTATTTGCCTTAGGCATTCGTGAAGTGGGTGAAGCGACAGCGCGTTCACTCGCCAGTCATTTTTTGACTTTAGATGCCTTAGAAGTAGCAGATGAACAAGCATTAATAGAAATCGAAGATGTCGGGCCAATTGTGGCTCATCATGTGGTGACGTTCTTTCATCAATCCCATAACCGTGAAGTTATTGAGCGCCTTTTAAAAGTAGGAATAGTATGGCCAGAAGAACTGAAACGCACTTCAGATTCTGAATTAAGTGGCAAAACCATCGTTCTTACTGGCACTTTAGAACAATTATCCCGCAGTGAAGCTAAAGAAAAACTACTTGCTTTAGGTGCAAAAGTGGCTGGTAGCGTATCCAAAAATACGGATTATGTGGTTGCAGGTCGTGATGCTGGCTCAAAGTTGAACAAGGCTGAAACCTTAGGCGTCACCGTGGTTGATGAAACAACGTTAATAAACTGGTTAAATTAGGAATATATATTATGACAGCATTGGCTGAAGCCATTAAAAAAGTCGCCACAGGCCCTCATTTGAGCAAAGATCTCTCAATTGAAGAAGCCAATTTAGCGATGTTAGAAATCTTATCTGGCAATGCCGATCCTGTACGAGCTGCAATATTCTTTATTGCTTTACGTATGAAAACTGAAACAAACGATGAAAACTTAGGCATTTTACAAGCCCTGCAAGCATCCACTGCACAATGCCAAGCTGACGTTGATAATCTACTAATTCTATCTGAACCTTATAATGGTTATAACCGACATTGTCCCGTTACCGCCTTTCTACCTGCCGTTCTAGCCGCATCGGGATTGCCAACAGTATCGCAAGGCGTAAAAGAAATGGGCCCAAAATTCGGGGTAACACATTCACAAGTATTAGCAGAAGCGGGCATGAATGTAGACCTTTCAGTTCAAGCAGCTACCGAAAGGGTGAATAATCCTGATCTAGGCTGGTCTTATATCGATCAACAACATGCCACACCAGCCTTATACGCCTTAGAAGATTTACGTACTAAAATGATAAAACGCCCCAGTCTGGCGGCATTAGAAAAGTTAGTCATGCCGATTAAAGCAAAAGGGCGTACACACCTACAAATAGGTTTTGTTCATAAGGCCTATCCCAACGTGTTAGCGTGGTTAGCACAACAAGTTGGTTTCCATTCTGCCTTAGTTATCAGGGGTTTAGAAGGAGGGGTGTTGCCTACTTTGCGAGAATCAGCAAATTGTTTCCGCGCCTGGAAAGATAATGTTGAAACCTGCGTAATGGATCCTACAGAGTATGGTATAGAACAAACAACGCGTGGTGTTTTACCAGAATTAGATCAGACAGTAACAGCCAAACATACTGTCGAATTAGGATTGGATGCATTATCTGGAAAAGCAGGTCCGGCATTTGATAGCTTAGTTTATGGCGCCGCCATGACATTATGGCACTGTGAATTACAAGCAACACCTAAACAAGCCGCCGATCATGTTCGCCAAGTTATTAGATCAGGACAAGCTAAAGCTCGTTTTGAACGAGGACTCAAATAATGGTTTTTCAGCAAGAGATCGTCATTTCAACACCTGGACGAAGTACCACCGATATTACATCTGAAATTCAAAATCTGGTCGCTCAATCAGGAATCAGAATTGGAACTTGTCATATCTTTGTACAACATACCAGCGCATCTATTATGTTATGTGAGAATGCAGATCCTGATGTTCGGCGTGATCTTGAAACCTATATGCAACATATTGTGCCTGACGGCGATGCCATGTTTTTACATCAAGATGAAGGCCCAGATGATATGAGTGCACACATCAGAACCGTGTTAACTAATCCCGATTTGACCGTACCAGTCAGTGCTGGTCAATGCAGTTTGGGTATCTGGCAAGGTATCTACTTGTGGGAACATCGTACGCATAAATATCATCGACGCGTGATTATCACCATCCAAGGTGAATAAGTAGGCCTCAAATCCAAATCTAGACTTATCAGTAAATACCTGTGAAAATGCATTTAAAGTAAGATTTTAGAACTGTTAAAAATCAATTGGTTATCACTAACCGATGGAATATTTTAGCTAAAAGTTAGGCACTAAATGCCAGAATTTATTGAAATATTCTTTTACGGCCGGATTTTTTAGAAATTAATTTAATATCAATTAGTTATTGATGAAGAGTATGTACCTAAATTGCAAATAAAGCCAGTACAAGCCCTCTGAGAGCGTTCGTTAAGTAAATCATAGTAACTCGCTAGCTTAAGAACTTTATGCTGGACAGAATTCTATATTGGTCACATCGAATATTTGCATTACTTAATAGATAATGAGAACGAGGGCTCTCAATGAAAAAAAACACCTGCTGTTAATAATGACAGCGAGATATATCCCTTCCTTTTATAACTTATTCGTTAGAAATCTCATCGAGATAGTCTATGACTTCTTGAGTATTTACCTTTAAGAAAAAGAAAGAAACAGAATTCAAGACCACTATTGCAAATATAAAACTGAAAAACACACTGAATGTTGTTCCTATCAAAAAGCCCACTCCAGCAAGTAAGCCAACACTACTCATAACAATTAGTGCTCCTGCAAAAGTACCTAAAAATGTTCCCGCCACATATGCCAGAATAATTGCAATGAAAAGCCCGATGCTCGCAACCCATCTGCGAACAGGATTATTAGCTACTTGGGCTATTCGAAAAACCAGAAAAGGAGCAACAACAAACGCAGATGCTAATTTGATTGGATGACTCCATAACGACTTTAATATGGCTTTTAAATTGTTGTGCTCTTTAGATGCAACATCCAGAACGCTAGAAAGAAATAATGTTGATTTCTCGAGCATCTTTTATCTCCTAATTATTAATTTCACTTTTTTGGGAGGATGGTGTCGGGAATGATTCTGCCTACAGTGCCTTTAGCGGAGTTCCAGCGACCTTTCATTGCCTCAATTGTTTGTGATAGTGAAACTTTATTTGTTTCTTTAAAAATACTGCGAACCCTTTCTATTGCCATTTCTTCACGTTCATCAATTCTGCCATCTACTTCCATGATCTGGGTAAGCAAGCTCAGTATTTCTTGTGACATTGGTTCGTAGTTGCAATCAGGATTATTTTTTTTGAATTCGGCAAGTGTTTGAGCTAATTCTTTGATTGAAAATGTAGACAGGTTCCCTTCAATATATTTAAGACCCTCCTCAACAAAGGTATGGTGGTAGCCCCATTCTTTGACAAAGTATGTATTAATTAAGTCTCTTTCTGATTCATGAATATGCCCATCGACATCAGCAACCTTTAGGGCTAAGGGCACCATTAGATCAAAAAGCCCTAGTGCCAAGACATCCATAGGGGTGTTGATGAAATTCGGAATTACAGTAACGCGGCTTGAGGTAGTATTTTTGGTAAGACGTGTAACTCCATACCATGCACTACTAGTTAATACTCCAGCTGCAACAACCCAACCAATAGGCGTTACGGCGGCTCCAAACCCTAGCGCAGCCAAAAGTCCTGATGGGGCAAAAAAGGTAGATGCAACAGCAGAAGATTGAGCAAGACCTACAGCGGTTGCTCCAGCACCAAAGGTATCCCACGCTTCAAAAGCAGCATTCTTTAGTCTTAATGATGTATAAGCATCTTCACCAATGCACAGCTTAGCTTTAAATTTTAATGGCTCAGTAATGACTTCTTCGATGTTTTCTAGGCGGTCTTTAGCGTTATCTTCCATCAGTATATGTCCTAGCTGTTAAGAGCTGAGAATTTAGCATTTATTTCAGCTATTTTCCTAGAGAGATTTTTATCTTTAATATCTTCGTATACACCAGCGAGCAAACCTAGGGATATTAAAATGGGGGTAACAATCGGGCCTAAAATAATGCCAAGAACAGGGATTGAGGAAATGAGGAAACCAACAATGCTTCCAAACACTATCCCAAAAGTAGCGGTTGGAAAATCCCTAAAAATAGAGCAAATAAAATCAATAATCTTTCTGCCAATTTTTATTATGAATTCCCCCGCCCGAATAGTAATCGATGAAAGGCTGTGCAGTATTGATTTTGCATCTGCGGAAATATCTAGATTATCAATTAATTTCTTAACGCCGGCTTCTGAAAGTTCAAGCTCAGACATTGCCGTAATGAAATTACCATTGATACCTGCCGCCTCTTTTTGGAATATTTTGCCTGTTTTTGGATCTACGCCTGATATCTTCATCAACTATTTCCTTGTTTAGTTTTGTCTTCGTTAAAATTTTAGGTCAATTATTTTTTAGTTCTTGGTTAATTTCATCTTGTAATGCTTTAGGACTGATAATTTGGATATATGGGAGCTAATATTTGATTATAGGCAATAACTGGTGGTTATCACTAATTTCTGTTGAAATGTTTAAGCTTCCGTCCTCAAGCTCTTTTCAATTGCTTGGTTGGCAATCAGTGTCCTTCTGTAAAAATAGTCAGCCACTTCTTTAGAAATACTGAGCACGATTTTATATTTGTTTGTACTGAACCAAACACTGTTATCGTCAACTATCAGTTTGCTGAGTTTATCATCAGGGATGAAATTAGACTGACTAACTTGAAAATGACTGATTGTAGTGAATGAGAATATTTCAATGTTCTCATCATCCAGTGCCACAAGATACCAAATACCTTTATTGTTAATAAGCTTGTAAGGGCATAGCCCTTGGGTGTAATTCATCGTCCAATAGTTACCATGTTGAACAGCATAAGAAAGTTGGCAGTTTTAGCATAATATTTCCCAGCCATAAAACTACATACCAATAAAATCAGAAGCAAAGTATCTATGATGCCGCTAGCCTGTAACAGTTTTGATGTCCGTCTTGCAGAACCACGGAAAAGTTAGTTGGCATCACCATTAGCATTTCGGCTATAGAGTTAAATTTTACCGAAAAACCCTCCCTTACCACGCATCGGCAATTGAAGTCAAATATACTTCACTGGTAAGATTGTTTCTTAATGGACTGGTTGGAGGTAAAAATACAGTTCAACGGCTGATTATAGTTATATTTATTGGATAAATACTTCAAGGGAACAGGCAAATGGATGAGTTAAAAATAGCATGGGAAAATTTCTTACAAAATTCAGAACAAGCGACATTATTGAAGGTGGTTGAAGAATATATTCCGGAAGACTTCGATCCTAATTATGAGCTAAGTGATGAATGGTTTATAGAAACGATGAAAAAACCTTACCTTGCTACGCATAGGATCTGTGATATTGAACTGTGTGGAAAACCCTTTCGAGTAACAAGAACATCAGATGCCGCTGAAATCTTAACCATACTTCCGTGCAAAGAACCTTCATTTGATCAGCCGGGTGTTTCTTATTCATTATCAGGGGTAGCCTTACAAAAATATATACATGGAAAGCAGCAAGCATTAGAAGATGAGGATGCTAAGTGGCAAGCTGAAATAGAAGAGCGTAATCGACCTGATCCTGTACCTATATGTAGCCCAATTATTCGATTTATTCCGACGGATAATAGATTTAGCTGCTGCGGTGAAATCTTACTCAAGTCGGAAGATGTCGAACACTATTTGGAAAATGAAGTTCAAGAGCATCAAGAGCATGAACTGAAACATGGTAGCGATGAATTTTATAAACCAAGTGAGATTTTACCTTGGGTACAAGCAGTCGATGCATCACTAAACCATGACACATACGTTCCTAAGCAATGGGGAGACAAGTTTCAATACATTTCCTATCAGATTCTTGAACAAAAGAAAGGTGTAGTACTTTGTAAAAAATGTCAGGAAAAATATACTGGTCAACAACTAAGAGAAGATGTCGATCCATATCCACTCGGAACAATTAACGGTCGATTCTTTTGTCCAAACGAGCATAACCTATTTGAAATAGAATTAATGCGTTTATGTTAAATAGGCATTTAACGCTACTTTCTGTTTTTCTGATGACATTGTCAGGATCATTAGTTTTGGCATCAGAAGAAGACATGAACCATCAACAGTGGACCTCTGGCTTGATCTATGATCAGCAAGATACCTTTGTTGCACTGACGGAACATTCGGGTGAGTATGGTGAGGTCGTCTTATATGTTGCTCGGACAGCAAATGATTGTAATGAATGGGATCTTTCATTTACCGTGATGAATGTTAGTACCGCACCATCAGCGTTAGAGTCTGAGCGAATGAACGGACAGTTAAGGATTGATAACTCTGTAACACATGATGTTCAGTACCAAATCTCATTTGAAGAAAATGAAAGTTATATTTTTATCGAATTCATCGAATTTGATGACCAGGAACAAATATTAACTGAAATTCTTCACGGTGAAAGGTTACGCATAAAAATAGCCGTCAATGAAAAAAACTATGTTTTAGGTTTTTCGTTACAAGGTGCTCAAGAAGCCATTCAACGTTCCAAATTATTATGTCGAGAACACATGCATGATCGTGAGTATTTTGGAATAAGCACAATGATTGACATTGATGACAGATATGTACTTTGAGATTAGGCTTGCCTTACCATCTATTCAGATGGGTTACTATAGTTAAAAGTTACATATCATTCACCACTGCGGGAAGACTATTTTTATATAGGGAAGTATAAATGGATAATGATGCAGATAAATTTAAAGCGGGTCAACGGGTCAGGTTAAAATCGGCCCCAGACCGGACAGGGATTTTAACGGGCGAGAGTATGTCTCGTGCAGACAGGGTAAGGCTACAATTAGACTTTAATCCAGGTAAAGAATTCAAACTGGTGAGTGAACTTGAACTAGTTGATGTTGAGACCATAGAGAGTTTGTTAGAACTTAAGAAATATGGTCGTCTTCACAACATGCGGTCATTACTGACACATGCTCGATTATCAGGAAGATTGGCAGATGTTATTTACTCCATGGAAGCCACTAATACCGAGTTTCTTCCTTATCAATTTAAACCCGTTCTCAATTTTCTAGATTCACCTTCTCAGGGAATTCTCATTGCAGATGAAGTGGGTTTAGGTAAAACAATAGAAGCTGGACTAATATGGACAGAATTAAAAGCTAGGTTTGATGCTGGCAGATTACTTATCGTATGTCCTGCCATGTTGTGTCAGAAATGGAAAGATGAGCTTATAACTAGATTTGGTGTGAATGCCGAGCTATGTAATGCTCATGAACTTTTAGTGCGACTAAAAGACTCCACCGCAAGAAGTAATCGTAACTTTGCCATTATTTGTTCCATGCAAGGTATAAGGCCACCTCGTGGTTGGGATGATCGTGACAATGAACTCAATACAGGGGCTGCTAAATTAGCACTATTTCTCGAGGAGCAGAGTGTTGAATCATCTCTTCTCGATTGCGTTATTGTTGATGAAGCTCATGTCAGAACCACGCCCTAAAACAGTAGGGATTAAGACGAAGATAGTTGTTGAGTTACAGTAGGATACAGCGTCAGAACCACGCCCTAAAACAGTAGGGATTAAGACGCCTTCCACCCCTATGCCAAGGGCTGTGATGGGTCAGAACCACGCCCTAAAACAGTAGGGATTAAGACTGGAATATCGTCAGAAGTAAACGGAGTTAACCGAGTCAGAACCACGCCCTAAAACAGTAGGGATTAAGACGGTTTAGTCGGATCGCCGTCACCTGAGACATGAGTCAGAACCACGCCCTAAAACAGTAGGGATTAAGACAAGAGGACTTGTTCCACAATCTATCGCGTGACCGTCAGAACCACGCCCTAAAACAGTAGGGATTAAGACGATTTTACCAGATTGTTGGCTTGCTCAATCCAGAGTCAGAACCACGCCCTAAAACAGTAGGGATTAAGACTTATTGGTATCAGCTACGAAAGCGTTTAGTATAGGTCAGAACCACGCCCTAAAACAGTAGGGATTAAGACTCATGTAGTGCCAGTGACTGAGCAGGGGATTCTGTCAGAACCACGCCCTAAAACAGTAGGGATTAAGACTACATGGCTGACTCCTTACCATGAGTTGATACAGTCAGAACCACGCCCTAAAACAGTAGGGATTTTGATTTGACGACAAGGTTGTCAAGCCCGACTTTTTGTTTCTACCATGCTGTAATGGCCTCACTCTTTTAGTGATTGGCGGTTTATCAAATGGTGTATTTATTCAATTCTCCTGTGTTAAATGCATACGGTCAGTGGTCTTTTTTATGTCCATTGACGGCTGATGATCTAGCATTATTAACGTTACAGGCTGAAAGCTAGCCATGACTGTCATAAAAACAGTTGAGGCTATGTTTGTTGGATTAGAGCAACAGGTGACCGGCTTTGTTACTCGCCCTCAGCAGCTAGAAATGGCCAATTTAATCGCGCATAAACTTGATCCAAATCGTATGGATGAGCGTGTTATTGTGATTGACGCACCCACTGGGGTGGGTAAAACATTGGCTTATTTAGTAGGTGTTTTATCGCAGGCGTTAAAAGACAATAAGGTCGTTGTGGTGAGTACTGCGACAACTAATCTTCAATCTCAATTAATCAATAATGATTTGCCGATGCTGGTCAAGGCCTTAGGCCATCCATTACATTATGCCATTGCTAAGGGCCGTGGTCGGTATGTGTGTGTGACAAAACTTAATCAGTCAGCGGGTAATAAAACTCAGGCGATATTACCCTTAGAAAAGGTGGTGGCCATTCATCATGTTCAGGATGAATTGGCGCTAGCTGCTATGCGTAAAGCATTAGTAAGTGGTGAGTGGGATGGCGACCGCGACAATTGGCCCGATAATGTGTCGAGGGCATTATGGGCTAAACTTTCTACTGATTCTGATAGCTGTTTGGCTAAAAGTTGTGCCGATTATGCAACCTGCCCTTTTTTTAATATGAAGCGCAGACAAATCGGCGCGCAACTCATTGTGGCTAATCATGACGTGGTATTGTGCGATGCTACCTTAGGTGGCGGTGTATTATTGCCTGCGATGAAAGAGGTGGTTCATGTCATTGATGAGGCACATGCCTTACCTAAAAAGGCCTTAGAGCATTCTGCTAGAAAATTGAATTTTTCCGATGTGAAAAAGGCGTGTGAGCAAGCTGATACAGTGTTTAAACGATTACCTGTATTGTTAAAACACCGTGGTGCAGAAGTATCTGATTTGGTCAATTTGTCGAATAACGAGTTAGATCAGCTTATTGATTGTTTTATCAATCTTGAAGCGGTATTAATGGTGCAAGATTGTGTTAAACAGTTGTCTTCTGAACATCAGCAAGAGCCTATTATTGCTTGGAAATCACCTTTGTTGACGATGTTAATGCCGATGATTGAGGCGTTATGGGCAAGTCTCGATTTGATCAGGAAACGATTGAATGTCTTTGCTATGTGGTTGAAAGAGGCCGTCGATACAAAAAGCATCTCTCGGGATGTGGGCGAGCGTTTTTTTATCATAGTGGGTGGTTTGCTGGGTACTTTTCAACAAGTTTCTGAGTGTATTGGGCTATATTTAGCTGTGGGTAATGATGAGCAAGTCCCTAATGTCCGTTGGTTGTCATTTTCTGCTCATAGCGTACCTTCTTGCCTAGAACTACATGCAAGCCCTATGGTGGCATCGTCATTTTTAGCAAAAAAGCTTTGGAATAAGGTGTCTGGGGCGGTATTGACGTCGGCAACCCTAAAGGGCTTAGGCTCATTTGCACGCTTCAAGGATGACTGCGGTTTACAGGGGATTAGTGCCGCTGATTTTCACGCTGTTTCGTCACCATTTAAGTATTACCAGCAGGCGACATTACGTTTGGCAGCGATGCGATTTGAACCAAGTTCGGACAGTGCTCAGGCGTGGTTGAATGAATTGGTGACCGCATTGCCACATGCAATAGCTGAAAAGGAAGGCACGTTAGTGTTGTTTACGTCTAAGGTTGTGATGAATACCGTTTATCAGCAGTTGAGTCCATTAATGAAAGCACGCATTTTGTTGCAAGATGCGGACTTGTCACCACAAAAAATGGTGGATAAACATAAAGCACGCATACAAGCAGGTGAGGGAAGTGTCATTTTTGGTATGGATAGGTTTGCGGAAGGTGTCGATTTACCCGGTGATTATTGCACCCATGTGATTATCACGCGTATTCCTTTCCCTACATTTCATCGGCCTGTAGACAGAGAAAAGCAGGCGTGGTTTAAACAGCGAGGTTTAAATCCCTTTTTTAATTTGTCATTACCTATGGCAAGTATTCGCCTTATTCAGTCGTGTGGAAGATTACTTCGCCGCGAAACTGATCAGGGCAGAATTACAGTGATGGATAAGCGTTTGCAGGTAAAGCAATATGGCGAAACGTTATTACACCATTTGCCTAATTATCGCGTGCTACGAAATGTTGATCTCACTGCTCAAGAAGAGGGTGTTCATGGCAAGGTAGTGTAATTACAAAGTTTCACATTCAAATTGTAAATTCTGTCTATCAGTGCAGGTAAAACATCTTCTTATTTTAAATTTTGGATACATTAGGCTCTAGGTTGTTCCGATTTTAATCCGTGACAAAAAAAGCCTTTTCGAACTAAGTTTACTGACACCGATTTTATCAAAGTGGTGTCAGTGCTTACTTCCAGTAATTCCAGCGTATGAATTAAATTCCAGATCTTAATGAATAATCACACCCGAGAGTGTGTATTTACTCTTTATTATTCTATTTAACATAATATACATTATGCGAACTAATATGTAGGTGTAAAAAGCATGGCATCGGTGCGTGTCGAAAATCATTAAGGATGAGAATTGCGTCAAGCGTGAGAACTTTGACTCACAATAGTCTTAAGCGTGTTTTTTAGTAAAGTTTATGGGGAAACAGCATTTGTTTCATATTTAAAAAGCATCGTTTTTTTCACATTCTATGATGGCATGTAACTTAAGTATTGGTTTTTAGATATACGATAAACAATACGAAATTTACATTTCACCATACAGCTTAAGTGAATCATAAATTACATTTAAATTCTGAAAGATCTAATTCTCAGCAAATTCCAATGACTCATCTTTGAGCTAGAATATATTTAGCCAACATTTAAAGGAAGTTAACTTTAAGTGGTGAATAGCTGAAATCTACGCTACATTCATATTTTGAAGGTAAACTTGCCACTGGCAAACGCCAAAGCCTAATGAACAATGTTTTTTAACATGGAGACGTATAAATTTTTCGAATCATCTTTTCTATATCCAGTTTCCATATACCCGTTATCAAAATAATCTAACCACCGACTAAGTGCACTTACTTTTGCATCGTCACCTTGATAAATTCCATCCACACAAGCGAGTCACGATCCCCAGGATACAAAAACGGGACATCCAAGTCGCCCTTTTTGCTGAGGAGTACGTGACGGTTAATAATTCACCAGCCGTCCTGCGTCCATGTCGACTTGCACATTGCTCTGTAGAGCAATCCGC
>JAGXHJ010000065.1 GCA_024636315.1 Methylophaga sp. | reverse complement strand
GCCTAAAAAAGGGAGATAGCGGGTAAATAACCCGTAAATTGGAGAAAAATGAACGTGTGACGTCACTTTTTTCTAAATTTATTCAAAAAAGTAGCTTTCAGCTAATCTGGCACTAATAAAAGTGGTTCGTGCAAAGGTCTCTAAGTACGTCTCCTACCAAAAAAATGACGATTCTGTTTAAAACAAAAATACACACCTAATCAGTCTAGCTAATTTTGGAATAACGCTTAAAACATAAATCAATATGTAACATTTCCCATTATCATTAGTCATAATGACAGAAAGATAATCAGGAGATAATTAATGAATACGGCCTCATGCCCAATATCTGGTGCAGGTTTAGGGCTCCGCAGAAGCTTCATGAATGAGCTCGATGCACTTGACCATAACCCTGCTGACTTCCTTGAAGTTGCGCCTGAAAACTGGATGGAAATGGGCGGCCTCTTAGGTAAGAAATTTGCACATTTTGCTGAACGTTATCCAATGATCTGTCATGGTCTATCATTATCAATAGGTAGCCCAGCGCCATTGGATGAAGACTTTTTAATCCGCTTGAAAAAGTTCTTTGATAAACACAACATACAATCTTATAGCGAACATCTAAGCTATTGTAGTGATGATGGTCATCTGTATGACTTAATGCCTATACCCTTCACAGAACAAGCCGTCAGTCATGTTGCCAAACGTATCCGACGTGTCCAAGAAATTTTAGAACGACCTTTAATCATTGAAAATGTCTCGTATTATGCTGCGCCAGGGCAGGAAATGTCTGAAATTGACTTTTTAAACGGTGTACTTGAACAAGCAAATTGTGACTTATTACTTGATGTTAATAATATTTACGTCAACAGTATTAACCACGGTTATGATGCCGCCAGTTATATTAAATCCGTAGCGAGTGATCGAATTGCCTACCTACATATCGCAGGACACTATGATGAAGCAGATGATCTAAAAGTAGATACTCACGGTGCTGATATCATCGATCCCGTATGGGAATTATTAGAACTCACCTATCGACATCACGGTGTCCTACCAACACTGTTAGAGCGTGATTTTAATATCCCATCACTTGATACATTAATCACTGAAGTAGATAAAATTCGTCATTACCAGTCGATTCAGGAACAAGCCCATGTCGCAACAGCCTAAACCGCCGAGTTTTATCGATACCCAATACCAGTTTGCGGCCTTCCTACGCGATCCTGATAACCAACCTGTGCCTGACAACATAGAACCACGGCGCATGGCGATTTATCGTGAACTTTTTTACAACAATATAGAAGGCTTTATCGCCAATGGCTTTCCTGTTTTACGGCAAATCATCTCCGATGAAGCTTGGCACAGCATGATTCGTGATTTCATGATAAAACACCATTGTAAAACGCCCTTATTTCATCAGATTGGCCGCGAATTTATGGCTTACCTTGAAAATGATCGTGACAATGCCAATGATCCCATTTTCATTCAAGAGCTCGCACATTATGAATGGGTAGAATTAGCATTAAGTGTTTTAGATGATGAGGTAGAACCTGCAAAGATCAATTCAAGCCAAGACATTTTAGACATTAGCTTTAAGACTTCGCCGCTGGCATGGCCTTTAGTTTACAACTATCCTGTTCATCAGATTGGTCCCGACTTTCAACCCAATGAAGCAAGCAACAGTCCCGTTCACTTACTTGTCTATCGCAACAAAGAGGACAGCATCACCTTTTTGGAATTAAACCCTGTGAGCGTACGTCTTATCAATTTACTTAATGATGGACTAGCAGGCCAAATGGCTGCAGAAACAATTGCTACTGAATTAAAACATCCCAACCCACAAGTTGTAATCGATGGTGCCCGTGCCTTGATTGATGACTGGTTACAACGTGAAATATTAATTTTAAACTAGAAGTTTATATAAAACGAAATATGTTTATAAATGAACTCAGCAACAAAAAAGGGACAGGGAACCCCGAGATATTAACTCGATGCTCCCAGCCCCTCTTTGGCGAAAAATTAACTAGCTAGTTGCTAATTGCACCGCTTCAGCAGATAAACGGGTAATTTCATCCCAATCTTCAGCATCAACTAAATTTGCCGCACACATCCAAGAACCACCTACACACGCCACATTTGGCAAGCTATAGTATTCTTTAACATTCTTTTGGCTTACGCCACCAGTTGGGCAAAATGTAATTTGTGGAATCGGTGCGCCAATTGATTTAAGCATTGGCACGCCACCTGCGGCTTCTGCAGGGAAAAACTTCATTGCCGTAATGCCTTTTTCTAGCAAACGCATTGCATCACTAGGATTAGCAATACCCGGCAATAAAGGCACGCCAGTTGCTAAAGCAGCATCTATTAATTTATCAGTTGTGCCTGGGCTAACAATAAATTGAGCGCCAGCTTCAATTGCTTGATTTAATGTTTCGATATTAATGATAGTACCTGCGCCGACGATGGCATCTGGTACTTCTGCTTTAATACGTCTAATAGATTCTAAAGCTGCAGGCGTCCGTAAGGTAATTTCTAATACTTTCAAACCACCTTTAACCAAAGCTTTGGCTAATGGCACAGCATGTTCAACGTTATTAATAACCATCACCGGTACAATTGGTGAAATAGTCATAATTTCTTTAATGGTTAGGCTCATTGTATTTTTTCCAAAGTTTTAAATAATTATTTATTCAACGTTAAACATATTGATGGCACCGGTTTCTGCAGATGAAACACCGCGACGGAAACTATCAAATAATTCTCGTCCCATACCATAATGATGTTCGATACTGCCTTTGATGCATTGTGTGCGATTATTAAATACCTCGTCATCAATCAAAATGTTTAAATCACCTGTCTGTGTATTTAAATGTAGCATATCACCGGTACGAACACGCGTTAATGGGCCACCAATTTCACATTCTGGACACATATGAATGGCTGAAGGCACCTTACCTGATGCACCGGACATACGACCATCCGTCACAAGTGCCACGTGGAAACCTTTATCTTGTAAGATACCTAATATTGGTGTCAATTTATGCAGTTCAGGCATGCCGTTTGCTTTCGGACCTTGGAAACGTAGGACCACGATCAAATCTTTTTGCATTTCACCACGTTTGAATGCAGCTACTACGTCATCTTGATCATCAAACACCATTGCGGGTGCCTCTACAATTTGATGCTCTTCAGCTACCGCAGAGATCTTTGACACACCTCGACCTAAATTACCGTGAATCAAATGCAAGCCGCCTGTGGCAGAGAAAGGTTTATCAAATGTACCGATAACACTAAGGTCTAACGATTTTCCTGGACCTTCTTCCCAAATCAATTTGCCTTCAACTAATTTTGGTTCTTGAGTATAAGTACTCATGCCACGTGTTGATGCAACAGTCATAATGTCTTCGTGCAACAAGCCTTTTGATAACAACTCACCAATCAATACGCCCATGCCACCTGCAGCTTGGAAATGATTGATATCTGCATCACCATTTGGATAGATTCGCGTAAGTAATGGAATGATCCTACCAATCTTGTCGAAATCGTCCCAATTGATACTGATCCCTGCGGCACGGGCAATAGCCACTAAATGCATGGTATGGTTAGTTGAACCACCTGTTGCCATTAAACCTATCATGGCATTCACGATCGCTTTTTCATCAATCATATAGCCTATTGGCCGGAAATCATCGCCCATAGCGGTAAATTTTAATACTTGCTCGGTAGCACTCACAGTCAATGCATCACGTAATGGCGTGTTAGGGTTAATAAATGAGCTACCCGGTAAATGTAGCCCCATCATTTCAACCATCATTTGATTGCTATTGGCCGTACCATAAAAAGTACATGTACCAGGACTATGATAAGACTCAGACTCAGCTTTTAACAAAGCATTTCGATCCACCTTACCTTCGGCATAAAGCTGACGGATACGGACTTTTTCTTTGTTTGGTAAGCCACTTGGCATTGGTCCACCAGGTACGAAGATCGCAGGTAAGTGACCAAAACTCAATGCTGAAATTAATAATCCCGGCACGATTTTGTCACAAATACCTAAAAACAAAGCGCCATCAAACATGTTGTGACTTAAGCCAATGGCTGATGCCATCGCAATCACATCGCGGCTGAACAATGATAACTCCATGCCTGGCTGACCTTGGGTTACACCATCACACATAGCAGGTACACCACCAGCAAATTGTGCAACGCCGCCGGCTAAAAGTGCCGCTCTTTTTATTAAATCAGGGTAGGTTTTATACGGTTGATGTGCGGATAACATATCATTATAAGAAGAGATGATGCCAATGTTAGCTTTAACATTAGCAGTTAAATCCGTTTTTTCACCAGCAGCACTGGCAGCAAAAGCATGTGCCAAATTACCACATTCTAATTGCGCCCGGTGAGGCCCAGTTTCAACTGCGGCATCAATCCGTGCTAAATAGGCCGCACGGCTAACACGGCTTCGCTCAATTATGTCGTTAGTAACTGCTTCTAATACTGGATGAACCATATATACTTTCTCTCTCTGTGCTTTGCTTGATTTAAACAAGCAAAATGCTCGTTATGTAAGGCTCAACAAAAGTCAAACCCGCTATAAATTCTTAAATTCACCTTACATTCTAACTCGAATAGGCTTTTTTCGCACGACTAGCAATTCAAATTTATCAGTTTCCTCTACTAGTAACATTCATCATTCATCGTAATTAAGACAACTTGTGACACGATGACTACTAGTAGAAACAAGGCCATTATTGAAGATTCTGCTGTTTCACACAATGGCATGGTATCAGAATAATCTGTTGCTATACCTAAGCTGACCAGCCTTGATATAATTGCATTACCTGCTAATACAACGACAAAAACAATTCCGACAACTAAGTCGTTTCACCTTTTATTCATTAAGTTGCGAATGGCAATATCAGCGTTCTAATAAAGAGAGCAAAAAACACCTCAACTCAAACGAAAGCTAAAACATGAGTGCCACTCACTAAAACTAAGGTCAACGATGAATTATACGGTTATGATGATATTTTTGGGAGAATTCGTCATCACAACAACTTAGTCGTTCACTAACTGTGGCCACAGTAGATGACACATCAATCCAAAAGTTTAATGTATGATCGTACGCGATATTTACATTAACTATATATAGTTAAACCATACATTTTAGGTAGCAACATTATAATGATTGAAGGAAAACCACTACGTACCGTACGTAGCTTTGTCCGCCGTGAAGGTCGCTTAACCCCTGGACAACAACGCGCTATTGATGAGCTTTGGCCGCAATTTGCCATTGATGAAGCTGATTCAATGATTGATCTCAATCAACTTTTTGGTCGTGATGCACCGAAAGTATTGGAAATAGGTTTTGGCAATGGCGCTACGCTTGCCCAAATGGCAGCTGAACAACCTGAACAGGACTTTTTAGGTGTTGAAGTACATCGGCCTGGTGTAGGCCAATTGCTAAAGGCTATTGAGCAACAAGGTTTAACTAATTTACGTGTTGCTTGTACCGATGCTGTCGAATTACTAAATAACCGTCTTGCTGATAATGCATTAGATCGCGTGCAGCTCTATTTCCCTGATCCATGGCATAAAAAACGTCATCATAAACGTCGTATTATTCAACCCACATTTGTCGATATTTTAGCCGCTAAAATAAAACCGGGTGGTCATTTGCATATGGCGACGGATTGGCAACATTATGCTGAACAGATGTTAGAAGAGTTATCTAATAGTGATGAATTTATAAATTGCGCTGATAGCTCAGGATACATCCCTCGCCCAGATTATCGTCCACTCACCAAATTCGAGCAACGCGGCCATAAATTAGGCCATGGCGTGTGGGATCTATTATTTAAACGCCGTTAGGTAACGTAATTAAAACTTGCACCATTTAAATGCTTGGGCTAGTTTTCACATCTATAACAACTATATGAAGAGGAAAGCTGCGCATGGCACAGCACTATAAATTAAAACTCGGCAGCTTTTTAATTGCCTCAACACTTAGCTCAATGAGCTATGCCTCTGGTTTTGCGATTATCGAACAAAGTGTTACTGGTCTAGGCCGTGCTTTTGCAGGTAGTGCCGCAGTTGCAGAAGATGCAAGCACAATATTTTTTAATCCAGCGGGCTTAACCTATTTATCGCATTCTGAATTTGCTACAGGTCTGAACTTCATAAAGCCTGAAAGTGACTTTGCTAATGGAGGTTCGACTCTGCCATCAACTCTCGGTGGTACTGCAATTAGTGGGGATGGTGATAATGGCGGAAAACTAGCTATTGTTCCAAATTTCTATTATGCCCACCGACTTAATGACCGCATGGTTGCCGGGATCGGAGTTAATGCACCTTTTGGCCTAGTAACTGAATATGATGATAATTGGGTGGGTCGTTACCATGCAGTTAAATCTGATTTAAAAACCGTTAATATCAATCCATCATTTGCATTTCAAACAACTGAAAAATTGTCATTAGGTTTTGGTATCAATCTGCAATATGCTGATCTGGAGCTTACTCAGGCTGTTGATTTTGGTGCCGTTTGTGCCAAAGTATCCGAAGCAGGCTGTGCCGCTCCTCAGTCTCATGATGGTAAAGCAAATATAACGGCTGATGATTGGAGCTGGGGTTACAATCTTGGTTTAATATTTCAAGCTACTGAGGCAACACGAATTGCCTTAGCATACCGCTCAAAGATCTCTCATCATCTACACGGAAAGGGAACCTTTGATATACCCAATAATGGCGCAGTACAAAACGCGGCAAACATCGCTGGGTTTGCCAACGGTGATCTAGATGGCAAAGTGACCTTACCCGAAACAGCCTCTTTTGCCGTCCACCATCAAATTAATAATAAATGGGCCATCATGGGTGATGCGAGTTGGACGCGATGGAGTCGCTTCGAAGATTTAACAATTAACTCAACCGATTCGGTACGTCTCAATAGTAGCAAAGAAGAAAACTGGGACAATAATATGCGCTATGGTCTAGGTCTTACTTACGTTCATAATGATACTTGGACTTTCCGTGGCGGGGTCGCTTATGATCAAACACCTGTTTCTGATCAATATCGAACACCACGCATTCCCGATGAAGATCGTAAATGGCTTGCAATAGGTGCTAGCTATAAATATTCAGATAATATTACCCTCGATGCTGGCTATACCCATATATTTGTCAGCGATCCGACGATTAATGATACTGATAATAACGGTTACACGTTAAAAGGTGACTACAATGCCAGTGTTGATATTCTAGGCATGCAAATGCGCTGGTTATTCCTGTAACGTTATGGTTTATCCCATGACTGTCACAACGAACACTGATTTCATACCACCAGAAAACACAGTGGTCGTTTCGACGCATAATGATTCCATTCCACCAGAACAAGCTGGAACACTCTATGGTTTATTCCAAGAGCGACTAAAACGTAGCCCTCAACATACCGCCTACCGTAGCTATTCTAATTCACGAAAAGAATGGTATGACATTTCTTGGCAGGAAGTAGCAATTCAGGTAGCACGCTGGCAAGATGCCTTAGCCAAACAAAATTTAGCGCCTGGCGATCGGGTGGCAATTAACTTAAAAAACTGTAAAGAATGGGTGTTTTTTGATCAAGCAGCAATGGGCTTGGGGTTGGTTGTTGTTCCTTTGTATCCAGATGATCGTCCGGACAGCGTTGCTTATATCTTGCAGGATGCCGATGTTAAGCTGCTTTTTCTACAAAATGCAGCTCAGTGGAAACGGCTAGAACCATCGCTAACGGAAGCGCATAATATTCAACGCGTCATTATTAATAACTATGATGATGAGGTGTTATCAGATCCCGCTATCTATGCGAAATACTGGTTGCCCAGCAATAGTGGAGCGATACATGCTAGCAATGCAAAGCCCGATCAATTAGCATCGATCATATACACTTCTGGTACAACTGGCCGTCCTAAAGGCGTGATGCTTAGTCACTACAATATGTTATCTGTGGCCGCTAGCTCATTACAATATATTGACGTATTACCTAGTGACATATTTCTATCTTTTTTACCGTTGTCTCATACTTTAGAACGTACAGCAGGCTATTATTTACCGATGATGGCCGGTGCTACTGTTGCCTATGCTCGTGGTATTCCCCAGCTTGCAGAGGATATGCAATATGTAAAACCGACCATCATGATCGCTGTACCACGTATTTTTGAGCGAATTTATTGCCGCTTAAAATCTCAATTATCAACGAAATCATTTATCGCCAAAGCCTTATTTCAAACTACGGTAACCACCGGCTGGGCTCGCTTTCAACACCAACAAGGTAATTGTAAGTGGCAACCAAGTTTTATGATGTGGCCACTGCTGGAAAAGCTTGTAGCATCAAAAGTACAAGAACGATTAGGCGGAAATATGCGCCTCATTGTTAGTGGAGGAGCCGCGTTACCTCTGCCCGTCTCTAAATTATTTATTGGTCTTGGCTTTTGTTTATTGCAAGGCTATGGCATGACTGAAACCAGTCCTGTCATTAGTGTAAATAAGCCAGATAGTAATGATCCTGCTAGTGTTGGAATACCTATTCCAGGCGTTAGCGTTATGATCGGCGAGAATGATGAATTGTTATCTCGTGGCCCAGGTAATATGCTGGGTTATTGGAATAATCACAAAGCTACGGCTCAAATCATTAACACTGAAGGCTGGTTGCACACAGGTGATCAAGCACGTATCGGTAAAAATGGACATGTCTACATAACTGGACGCATAAAAGATATTCTAATTTTAAATAATGGTGAAAAAGTACCACCTAGCGACATTGAAGCGGCGATATTGATGGATGAAATTTTTGAACAAGCATTGGTGGTAGGCGAAGGTGAATCACACCTAGCGGCCTTATTAGTACTCAATGCTGATCATTGGTTTAGTTTAGCCAAAGAACATGGCTTAGATGTGTTTGATCGAAACAGCCTCGCTAATAAAGCCTTAAAGGCTAACGTGCTCCAACGCTTAAGAAGTTTATTACATGACTTCCCTGCCTATGCAAAAATTCGTCGCGTCACGCTAATGCTGGAACCTTGGACTATCGAAAACGATTTAATGACACCAACTATGAAAATTAAACGTAGTAAAGTACTTGAGTTTCATCAGGCTGAAATCAAGGAAATGTATCGCTAATTTAGAATAGCTTATCGTAGAAAATGATGTAGTGTTCTGCCAGTATTTAAAGCCGTGTTAACACTGCTTCAACAGTATGAAACGAGCCAAACACCAACACTCGGTCACCTTTCTTAGCACAGTTCATAGCTTGGTCATAAGCCTCAATCACTGTTGAAAAGGGCCTGATGTTATCTTCATCAATGATATTAGTGAGCTGTGCCGCTAATGTATCACTGGTCATTCCCCTACTACCTTCAAGACCAGCAACATACCAAACGTCAATAACGGGTTTTAATATAGAGGCTACGCTGACTACATCTTTGTCTTTCAACATCGATAACACAGCAAACGTTTGCCCTTGGCAAGGTATTTCAACTAATAATTGTGCTAAATTCTCTGCACCTTGTTGATTATGTGTGACATCTAAAATAGTTGTGATATCACCGTGAATTTGTTGGAATCGCCCTGCAAGTTGCACCGTTGCTAAACCGCTTTTGATAGCATCTTCAGAAATAGCATAACGCTGATGATTTAATAAACTTATAACCTGAAGTACAGCGGCAGCATTCTGAAGCTGATAAGCTCCCATCAATGCAGGAAAAGGTAGGTTTTTAAATTGAACATGGCTATTGGACCAATGCCATTGGTCTTTATTTACGACAATATTAAATTCTTTACCTGCCATATAAGTAGGTGCTTGAAGTGAAGTCGAATAACTTATTAGACTCTGTGGCGGCATTTTTTCAGAGCAAACAACAGGTTTATCCTGCCGTATAACGCCCGCTTTTTCAAAACCTATAGCTTCGCGGGTAGTCCCTAACCAGGCGGTATGATCAAGGCTAATCGGGGTAATTAGAGCAATATCAGTATCAAAGAGATTAACCGCGTCTAATCGCCCACCCATGCCGACTTCTAAAATGGCAATATCAATTTTATTACGGCTAAAGATATCGACAGCAGCTAAAGTTGCAAATTCAAAATAAGTCAGCGATATATCATCACGCGCTTTATCTATACGATCAAAAGCTTCGCAGATCGTTTTATCATCACATGTCTTGCCATCCATACAGATACGTTCGTTATACTGTAATAAATGCGGTGAGGTGTAGGTACCAGTACGATAACCTGCTGCACGAAGAATCGACTCCAGCATTGCCACCGAGGACCCCTTGCCATTCGTACCAGCAATTGTGACCACGGTAAAAGGTAGCTTTGAAATACCGCCGAGCTGTTGCCATACCTGACCTACTCGTTCAAGGCCTGGATCAACTTCGGTGAAATGGAGTGACTCCTGCCACTTTAACCATTGTGGCAGAGTTTGAAAACGCATCGATTCAGACGGTCTTAAGCGGCTTGGCGCTTTTGTAACACCGACAAGATACTTGATAGTCGATCTCGCATATCTCGGCGGTCAATAATCATATCTACAGCTCCATGCTCAACTAAAAACTCACTGCGTTGAAAGCCTTCTGGCAATGTTTCTCTTACCGTTTGCTCAATAACTCGAGGGCCGGCAAAACCGATTAGTGCTTTGGGTTCTGCTACATTAAGATCACCTAACATCGCCAAACTTGCTGAAACGCCGCCCATAGTTGGATCGGTTAATACCGAAATAAAGGGTATTCCAGCTTTACTAAGTTGAGCCAAAATGGCGCTCGTTTTCGCCATCTGCATCAACGAAAATAAGCCTTCTTGCATACGTGCACCACCACTGGCAGAAAAACAAACCAATGGGATTTTCTTTTCTAGAGCTACTTGTGCTGCCCGAACAAATTTTTCTCCAACCACTGAGCCCATAGAGCCGCCCATGAAGGTGAAGTCAAATGATACAGCAACAATAGGCAAGTCATTAACAGTGCCCTGCATCGCCAATAAGGCATCATTTTCACCCGTTGTTTTTTGTGCTTGATGAATACGGTCTTTATATTTTTTACTATCTCTAAATTTCAGCGTGTCGACAGGTTTAACATCAGCGGCGATTTCTTTTCGTTCACCTTCATCTAAAAAGCTAGCGAGTCGAGTACGCGCATTAATCCGTTGATGATGAGCACATTTAGGACAAACATGCAGATTGCGCACTAATTCAGCACGGTAAAGAACACTGTCGCATTCGGGGCACTTACACCAGACGCCTTCAGGTACTGAACGATTGCGAACTGTTGTGCGAATTTTCGAAGGAATTAATTTTTCAAACCAACTCATATTTGTCACCTATTGTTTTTATTTTCGACGAGTTATTTAGCCATATCACGCGCATTAATGGCATGTCGCATTTCTGCCAATACATTAGCAACTGCTGCGGGTAACTCTTCTGGTCTATCAGCATGGTCTGCAATACAATTTACCAGTGAACTTCCTACAACGACCGCATTTGCAACTTCAGATACTGCGGCAGCAGAGACACCATTACGAATACCAAAACCAACGCCTAGTGGAAGATCCGTTAGCGATCGCAACATAGATAATTTTTCCGTTACTTCAGATACATCAAGATTAGCCGTACCTGTCACACCTTTAATAGATACATAATAAATGAAGCCTTTTGCATACTTAGCAATTTTCGCCATACGCTCTATAGACGTTGTTGGTGCTACCAAGAAGATTGTATCAATTTCATGCTCATCCATAATTGACAAGAACTCATCTGATTCTTCAGGCGGCATATCAACGGTCAAAATGCCATCTACACCCACTTGTTGCGCTCTTTCAGCAAAAGCCTGATAGCCCATTGCTTCCAATGGATTGGCGTAACCCATTAACACTATCGGTGTATCTTTATCTTTTTGTCTGAACTGGTTTACCATATCTAATACATGATGAAGTGAGACACCATTTTCTAACGCACGCTCGCATGCTTTTTGAATAACGGGACCATCAGACATTGGATCAGAAAAAGGAATACCTAATTCTAAGATGTTTGCACCAGCGCTAACCAAAGCATGCAACATCGGTACGGTTACCCACGGTTCAGGATCTCCGGCAGTAATATAAGGGATAAGCGCGGTTTGACCATCAGCCTTTAACTTATCGAAACATTGTTTAATACGACTCATCTGTTATCCCTCAGAAACTTAAACCAGCCATTTCGGCTACAGTATGCATATCTTTATCACCTCGACCAGAGAGATTGATCATCAAAATTTGGTCGGGTGACATGGTTGGCGCTAATTTAGTCGCATACGCTAGAGCATGACTCGATTCCAGTGCGGGAATGATACCTTCCGTACGTGTTAAATCATGAAATGCCTGTAATGCTTCATCATCAGTTACTGACACATACTGAGCACGACCGATATCTTTTAACCAAGCATGTTCAGGACCAACACCCGGATAATCTAAACCAGCAGAAATAGAATGGGTTTCAATAATTTGACCATTTTTATCTTGCATTAAATAGGTACGGTTACCGTGTAATACGCCCGGTGAACCTGCAGATAGCGGTGCTGAATGTTTACCTGTTTCTATACCATGCCCAGCACCTTCAACCCCATACATCGCCACTTCGGTATCGGCAATAAAGGGATGGAATAAACCTATGGCATTAGACCCCCCCCCGATACATGCAATTAATGCATCAGGTAAACGGCCCGTCGCTTTTAGAATTTGACTGCGTGCTTCGCGACCAATGATCGTTTGAAAATCACGTACCATCGCAGGATAAGGATGTGGGCCCGCAACGGTACCAATGATGTAAAAGGTCTCATCGACGTTGGTTACCCAATCACGTAAAGCTTCATTCAGTGCATCTTTTAGAGTACGTGAACCAGATTCAACCGGTACCACGGTTGCACCCAATAATTTCATCCGATAGACATTTTGTGCTTGACGTTGAACATCTTCAGCGCCCATATAAATAACACATTCCATACCTAAACGAGCAGCAACCGTAGCAGTCGCCACACCATGTTGGCCAGCACCTGTTTCAGCAATAATTCGTTTTTTCCCCATACGTTTAGCCAATAACGCTTGACCAATTGTATTATTAATCTTGTGAGCACCCGTGTGATTTAAATCTTCACGCTTCAGGTAAATTTGTGCCCCGCCCAATTTTTGGGTCCAATTTTCTGCTAAATAAATCGGTGATGGACGACCAACAAAATCAGCTAAGTCTTTATCCATTTCAGCTTGAAATTCAGGATCGTTTTTATAGTGATTATAAGCCTCTTCAAGCGCATAAATGGCTTCCATCAAGGTTTCGCCTACGAAACGTCCACCATAAGGTCCAAAATGACCTTTATCATCAGGGTATGTGTCGTAATAATCTTTATCCAATTGTTCAGCCATTTGCTACCTCTTGCATAAAAGCAGTTATTTTTTGTTTATCTTTTATCCCTTTAGCTTGCTCAACGCCACCACTGACATCAACCGCATAAGGTTGCACTTGTTCTATCGCGTTCGCCACATTAGCCACATTCAAGCCACCGGCAAGAATTATAGGTTTATTAATTGACTCGATTAATGACCAATCAAACACCTGACCAGTTCCCCCTGGTACACCTGGCTGGTAACTATCTAGCAATATCGCAGAGGCAGTATCGTATTCATTAGCAATACGAACTAAGTCCGTATCAACTTGCACCCTAACCGCTTTTAAATATGGTCTGCCAAACTGTTCACAATATTCGGCCGACTCGTCACCATGGAATTGCAATAACACCATCGGCAATTCATTTATACATGCATAGACCTCATTTGGATCTGCATCAACAAATAATGCAACTATGCTGACAAATGGCGGTAAGCCGCTAACAATCTCTTTTGCTTGCGCAATAGAAATCGCTCTAGGACTCGGAGGATAAAATACTAGCCCCAAGGCATCTGCGCCCATTTCAACTGCAAATTCAGCATCTTGGCGACGAGTAATGCCACAAATTTTTACACGTGTTCGCATGAAATCGCTTTTCAGGAAAAATCTAACTTGATACTTTACCAGACCACAGGAAAAGCTGACACTGTTGGTAACTTATATTGCTCTGGGTATTCAACTTTTATGAAATATAAACCATCTGGTGGTGACGTTATTCCGCCATGACAGCGGACTCGGCCCTCCAAGACTTCCTTAGCCCACTCAACCGGTTTTCTACCTTCACCAATTGGCACTAATACACCCACTAAGTTTCTAACCATGTGATGCAAAAAAGATTGCGCTTTCACATCAATAGCAATGCAATCTCCCTGACGTGTCACCTTTATTTTTTCGACGGTTTTAAACGGACTATGCGCTTGACACTCTTTTGCTCTAAATGCAGAAAAATCATGATGTCCTACTAATAGATCTGCTGCCGCTTGCATCAGTTCTACATCTAAGGGGCTAAAGATCCACCACATTTTGTGGGCATGAAGAGCTGAACGACTGACACGATTCATAATAACGTAACGATAACTGCGATTTAGGGCTGAAAATCGTGCACTAAAATCATCATCCACGGGTCGAGCCCATGTGACATTTATATCGGAGGGTAGATTAGTATTAAGTCCTAAAATCCAGTTTCGCTCACCACGTTGTACAGTTGTTTCAAAATGTACCACTTGTTGCAGGGCATGAACCCCAGAATCAGTACGACCTGCAGCAACTGTTTTTACTGGGTGATTAGCAACAAGACTTAATGCTCGCTCTAGACAGCCTTGAACCGTTATTTGTGATGGTTGTACCTGCCATCCTGAAAATCGAGTTCCATCATATTCAACGCCTAAGGCAACTTTCACCTAATCACCACGTTATGATAAGCCCTTTAATAAAGCTTGCGCTTTGGACTTTTGCTCAGCATTACCTTCTTTAAGCACTTCTTCTAAAATATTTCTCGCGCCGTCAGGATCGCCCATATCAGCATAGGCAGAAGCCAGATCTAACTTAGTTTCAGCTTCATCAATTTCATCATAACCACTGATGTCAAATTCAATGTCATTGTTTTCAGATTCTAAATTTAGCTCGGTATCAAAATCTTGGAGATTATCTTCCGTCGACAATAGTTCAGCTGGATAAGCTTCCTCAGTCAAATCTAATGATACCGGTTCATCATTTAATGACAAAACATCTTCATCTTTGTCCAAGTCAGTTTCAAAGTTTAATGGCACATCAAAAGCTGGCTTTTTATCTTCATCATCAAGAGGAAATGAAGTATCAAAGCTCAAAGAGTCAGAATCATCATTTATTTCGTCGAGTGATGCGATTGAACTCTCAGCACTACTTACACGTTCATCTGACGAATAATCATCCAGATTGAATTCAATGGTGTTAGACACCTCATCTTCAATCTCATCGACTTCTTGAGCTAAAGTAGGCTCAGATAACAACTCATCATCTTTAACATCGCTAAAAGAATCGAGAGTCAAGGCGCTTGCAGGTTCATTATCATCTGTAGCAAGTTGGAAAAGTGAATTTAATGGCGCAAGTTCTCTACCCCACGATGCAATTTCCAACCATTCAGGCGACGCTTTATCAATATTAAGGCTACCAGCTAACGTTATAAAGCGCTCTTTTGCCCGTTGTTTGAACAACACATACAACAATTTGCTTAATACTAATTCATTTTCAGGTTCTTGTTGTTTTGCCTGTTCAAGCGATGCCATAGCGTTTTCGTAATCACTATAAGCAACTAACATATCCGCTTGTTCAATCAGTTCTGCTACTGTTTTCTCATCAATTACTTCCGTCTCAACTGTTTGTTGAACTTCAGCAAGATTAGAAGGCCGAGAAACGACTAAATCTTCATCGTCGTTATTTACTAGATTTTGAGATTCATCCCACTCTTCTGCTTCATCTGACTCCTTACGACGTTTGACGATTAAGAGCACAACTAATAGTAATAATAGACCTCCAGCAGCTATAGCGATTTCGAGTTTATTGTTAGTCACAATTTTTTGTGCCATAACAAACATCGATTCTAATTCATCTTCAATAGCGTTGATGTCAGTGGTTGAATCTAAAGGCTCATTTTTTGTATCTATTTCAGCACTGTCGACATTTGTAGCATCTGCCGGGAGTGTATTTTTATCCGGCTGTTGGTCTTTTTCCAACATGCTTTGTAATCGGGCTAGATCTGCATCTTTCAGTGAGATCAAGCGACGCATCGTCTCCATTTGCACTTCTAACGCATCCATACGTGCTTTGAAATCGATATTCTCTTGTGTTTGTCCTTCAATTGTTTCTTGAGCTAAGGTCAATTGTTCACTGAGTACTTTAATTTTTTCTGCACCCAATGGTGATAAAGCTTCATCGTTTAACGACGGCTCATCACTAGGAACGACTAATTTCAATCGAGCCGTATCATTAACTTCGGTGGTCGGCGCTGTTGTGTCTGTAGCAACAGTTTTACCAATAGCAGGCGTTTTTTCAGCTATTGGTGTAATAGTTTTATCAGCGGTATCGGCTTCAATTGTCGGAATTGTTGGACGTTTATTTCGATTTTTCCATAAATCATTTTGCTCAGTAAAGGCATTAATCGCTTGTTGTTTAGTTAGCTTATAAATATCATTTTTGCTAGGAATCGATAATGTATAACCCGCTTTTAATCCATTCACATTGTCATGTTGAAATGCACCTGGATTGGCCTTTAACAAGGCCATCATCATTTGATGAACGGTGATATTACTTTCTGGCCTAGTTTTTAATGCTACGTCCCAGAGGGTATCTCTACGGATTACTGGGCCATAACTATCACCGGCAAATGATGCCGACTTATAATTAGTGGTTGTTGCGCTAGTGGTAGTACTGGTTTTAACCGAGGTTTCCGCTGGGCTTTGAACCTGTGACATGGCTGGCTTATTGAATATACTTTTTGGAGGATCAAGCAGTACTGTGTATTCACGAATTAGGCGACCTGAACCGGTTGTTGTTGCCGTCAATAAGAAATCAATAAAGGGCTCTCGAATTGGCTGTTGAGAACTGATAATAATTTTTACATTACCTGCCTTTTCAACCACATCAAATTTGAGTTGTGTCAGTAAAAAATTTCGTTCAATTCCGGCTTGCTCAAATTCCTTGCTTGATGCCAAACGTACTTGTAAATTATTAGCATCATCTCCCTTCAAGGCGGTAACACCAATTTCCGCCTTGAAGGGCTCATTGAGTGCTGACGACAACTCAAGTTTACCCAAACCAAAAGCATTAACCTGCATAGGAGCTAAAAGCCCCAATGTAGCCATTACCGCAACACTGGCAATTGTTCGTGTCATCATCTCAAAACCCCTTGTTTAATGCTCATGTCCATAAAGCTCGATCATTTACAGATATTTTTCAACCAACACTTCTGCAATTTGAATACTATTTAATGCAGCACCCTTACGTACGTTATCGGCTACTACCCATATATTCAAACCTGTTGGATGTGAAATGTCTTCACGAATACGACCGACATAAACAGGATCTGTACCAGAAGCTTCTGATACTGCAGTAGGATAACCACCATCAATATGTTCATCTATGACTACAATACCATCAGTTTCTGACAGTAATTTTTTTGCTTGTTCTGCTGTAATCTTATCGCGAGTTTCGATATGAATTGCTTCAGAATGCCCATAAAATACAGGGACTCGAACAGCCGTAGGATTAACTTGAATAGATTCGTCACCCATAATCTTTTTAGTTTCCCACACCATTTTCATTTCTTCTTTGGTGTAACCATTCTCTTCAAACACATCAATTTGGGGGATCACATTAAATGCAATCTGTTTTGGATAAACGCTAGCTTCAACAGGACGTCCGTTTAATAAAGCAGCGGTTTGTTTAGCTAATTCATCCATAGCTGGCTTACCTGTTCCAGATACAGCCTGATAGGTACAAACATTAATACGGGTTATTCCTACCGCATCATAAATAGGTTTTAATGCCACCATCATTTGAATGGTTGAACAATTCGGGTTAGCGATAATGCCATGAGTTTTATAATTAGCAATCGCTTCAGGATTTACTTCTGGTACGACCAATGGAATATCGTCTACATAGCGAAATTCAGACGTATTATCTATAACTACGCAACCAGCTGCCGCAGCAATAGGTGCATATATTTTTGAAATACTCGCACCAGGTGAAAACAAGCCAATTTGTACTTTAGAAAAGTCAAATGTCGCTAAATCTTCAACAATCAATGTTTTATTACCAAAACTAACCGTAGAACCAGCCGAACGTTCACTCGCTAAAGCGTAGACCTTGCCCACCGGAAATTTCCGTTTATGCAAAATATCTAACATTGTTTCGCCTACCGCACCGGTAGCACCTACTACTGCAACATCTACTTTCTTATTCACAAGGAATCCAATCTATAAAATTTATATTAATGTTTCTCAAAGAGCTGCGACTACCGCATCGCCCATTTCCGAGGTACCTATTTTAGTCATGCCATCAGAATAAATATCTGCGGTACGGAGGCCTTTATCCAGTACCTTACCCACGGCAAGCTCTATCCGTTCAGCCATTTCAGCTTCATTTAAAGTGTAACGTAACATCATCGCTACAGATAGAATAGTAGCTAAAGGATTAGCAATATTTTTTCCGGCTATATCTGGAGCTGAACCATGAATCGGTTCATACATGCCTTTACCGCTTTCATCTAACGATGCTGATGGTAGCATGCCAATTGATCCTGTTAACATTGAAGCACAATCTGACAAAATATCACCAAACATATTTGTGGTGACCATAACATCGAATTGTTTTGGCGCCCGTACTAGTTGCATTGCCGCATTATCAACATACATGTGGCTCAATTTAACATCAGCATAGTCTTTAGCAAGATCAATCATTGTTTCACGCCACAATTCGGTACTTTCTAATACATTCGCTTTATCTACTGAACACAATCGACCTTGTCTTTTTTGAGCAATGTCAAAAGCCACTTTACCAATTCGTTGCACTTCACTTTCACGATATACAAGTGTATTAAAACCTTCTTTCTCACCATTGTCGAGTGTGCGAATACCGCGAGGTTGGCCAAAATAAATGCCCCCCGTTAATTCACGAACAATCATCAAATCTAAACCCGCAACAACCTCAGGTTTCAAAGTCGAAGCATCTGCCAATTGTGGATATAAAATTGCCGGACGTAAATTGGCGAATAAATTTAACGCACTACGGATAGCTAACAAGCCTTTTTCTGGTCGCACACTGATATCCAGTGACTCCCATTTATAACCACCGACCGCACCTAATAAAATAGCATCTGCCGATTTTGATAAAGCTAATGTTTCATCAGGAAATGGAGTTCCTGTTTCATCATAGGCCGCTCCGCCAATCAAACCATATTCAAACTCGATATCTAAGCCATCTTTTTTAAGTGCATTTAAGACTTTTATCGCTTCAGCAACAATTTCTGGACCGATACCATCACCGGGTAATACTGCAATTTTTTTTGTCATTATTTATTTCACTAAACTAAAATTTAAAATTAATGTGTGCCGAGAATTGACTTACGAAAACAACCATGGCGATTGTTTCTGCCTATTTTGTTCGTAGCTCTGTATTTCATCGGTATGTTGCAAGGTAAGGCCTATATCGTCTAAGCCGTTCAGTAAGCAATGTTTTTTAAAAGGATCTATATCAAATTCGATAGTCTCACCATTAGGCATCGTGATTAGCTCGGCCTGTAAGTCGACAGTTAACTGATATCCAGGTTGGGCTTTAACCTCAGTAAACAAGCTTTCTACTATATTTTCAGCAAGCTTAATGGCTAAAATGCCATTTTTGCTTGTGTTATTAAAAAATATATCGGCAAAACTCGGCGCAATAATAACTCGGATACCAAAATCATCTAATGCCCAAACGGCATGCTCACGACTAGAGCCGCAACCAAAATTTTCTCGCGCCAATAATATCGTCCCACCTTGATAGCGTGGTTGATTTAATTCAAACTTTTCATTTAGCGGTCGATGCGAGCAATCCTGACCTGGCTCACCGAGATCTAAATAACGCCATTCATCAAATAGATTAGGTCCAAACCCACTGCGTTGAATGGATTTTAAAAACTGCTTAGGAATAATGGCATCAGTGTCTACATTAGGTCTATCTAATGGGATTACGATACCTTTTTCTACTGAAAATACTTGCATTGCTTATTTCTTCACTTTGACTGAGTTTATTTTAGCTTTAATGTTAAATAAAAGCTGACTGGCACAGCCTGACTAATACTTGGAAGCGAGGCTAATTCCATTAATTTGCTAATGCCAGCGGCTAATCCAAAATTATCGGCATTAATAATAACCGGTTGCATACTGACCACAGATAATTTGGCACCAACCAAACGAGTCACTATAACATCTAGCGTTAATGGTTTTGATACACCATGTAAATCGAGGTTTGCATCTACTGTAAACCGTTCGCTTGCACCTTCAGCAATCGCATCAACGAGATCCGTGTCGATCATTGCAGTGATTTTTGCTGATGAAAACTTACTGACCTCAAAGAAGTCGTTCTTGAGTCGATCGTCACGAATAGGGATATGCGTGTCTACACTTGCCAAGTCGATGTCTAATATAAATTGACCTTGAGAATCATAACTACCTTGTAGTTTTTTGAATTCATGAACTTCAGCAATATTAATTTTTTTGATTGAAACGAAATTCAGCTGAGAATTATGACCATCTATAACCCAATCAATAGCATAAGCCGAGATTGAGCTTATAGATAAACCCAGTCCTACTACTACTATTTTTGTTAATTTTAATATGTTCATTCGAATCTCCTTTAGTTATTCGGCAGTAGTGACTTCACCATCAACCGATTCATAGTCTTTATTAAGGCGCTCAATGGAATCCGTTACATCTTGCTGAGATGTAGATTTAAGCACGATAATTTCCACACGTCTATTCCGGGCCCTATTCTCAGCCGTATCATTGGTCATGAGCGGCTGTGTTTCTGCATGTCCTTCAAGCACGAAACGTTCTGGAGGCATTTCACCATCAGCCAATAATTGATGCACCACGGATGTTGCCCGAGAAGTTGATAGCTCCCAATTAGAGCGGTACCTAGGTGTATGAATGGGTATATCATCGGTGTGGCCAGCGACGACTATCATTCCATCAGTTTTACTTAATACAAATCGTATTTTATCAAGAATAGGCAAAAATGCTTTATTCAAGTTAGCATCCCCAGATTGGAAAGATCCTTTTTCCCGTATTCTAATTACAATTCTATCGAATTGCGTTTCAACATCAATTAAGCCCTCTTTAATCTCTTCTTTTAACGCTTCTTGAAACTTCAATGATTCTTCCGCAATTTGTTCTTCTTGTTTTTTGGCCGCCACCACCGCTTTAGCATCCATTTTTACTTCTAAAGCATCCCTGGTCTCATCAATAGTATCTTGTCGTACTTCTTTTAGTGGTGTAGGCCGTGGTTCACCGGGGCTGAAGTCTTGGGCAATTATACTCGTACCTTTTGGAATTTCATTGGCTGCTACTTCACGTTGTACCCCAAATGCATTATCTAAGGATTTGACCACCATTTTGTATTTTAACGCATCCATTTCGGCAAAAGAGAGTAGCAAAACAAAAAAACACATTAATAGTGACATTAGATCAGCAAAAGTACCCATGTAGGCAGGTAGACCGACGGGTGGACAGTCTTGTTCTACAGCATCATCTTCTAACTCTTCACTCATTTGAATTCATTCCTTCCATGGCTAATTATTCAGCGGCCTCAACGTTTTCACGTTTAGATGGAGGTAAGAAGTTTTTCAATAACTCATCTAATACTTTCGGGTTTTGACCTTCTTGAATAGCCAGCACACTTTGTATAATGATATTTTTATTCATCTGTTCTTCAGCGCTACGTAATGCCAGTTTGTCTGATATCGGTAATGCAAACATGTTGGCTATCATCGCACCGTAAAGCGTCGTCAATAACGCGACAGCCATTGCAGGACCAATTGATTTAGGATCAGACATATTGGATAGCATTTGCACCAACCCGACGAGCGTACCGATCATACCCATAGCAGGACCCGCATCACCAATTTGTTTGAAAATATCTTGTCCCATTTTATGACGCGAGACCATTTCATTCATTTCTGTCGATAGTGCTTTTTTTACTACAAAAGCTTCATGACCATCAACCAGCATACTAATGCCTCTCGATAATACTGGATTGGCAATATCCTGCCCTTCTAAAGCTAACAGGCCTTCTTTTCGTGCAATACCCGCCAATTCAACAACGCTGGCAATTAAGACTTCAGGGCTTTCAGCTTTATATAAAAACGCTTTCAATGCCGTTTTCATTGAGCCAATAAACTGTCCTAAGGTGAATCGCATTAAAACAACGCCTATAACGCCGCCTATTACTATCATGAATGAGGGAGCATTGATAAAGACCAATGCGCCCGATCCGAGGGCAATCGTCGCAATAATGAGCGTCCAGGCTACTAAAAACCCTATTAACGTAGCTAAATCCACAAATCAATCCCCTTAGATGAGTGCCGTGTAGTTGAAATATATGACTCAGCAACAGAACATAAAAGTATAAAAGCTTTCATGTGACCATTCCCTGATCCTTTAATTTTAAAGGGTGATTCTACCCAATACCAACCAAAAAATCTTTTCTATTAGCTTAATAGTATTTTTTCTTTAATTTTTGGCGATATAGTATCCATGCAGGCAATAACAGTAAAAAAAATAACACGGCTACCGCGAACAAAGGCCATAGAGTGGGCTGATTCCACTGGTGTTGTAAACTTAGTCGTTGCTGTGCATCTACTCGTCGATATTTGATGGTGTTATTTGCCATTAAATTAGGTTTTACATTTTTATTCCATGAGTGGTACAAAGAAAATTGTTTCGGATGAAAGCCCCATATCCACGGCGAGTCGTCAGTGAGTAAGTTTAACATTTGTTTGATTATGACTTGTCTATCCTTGTTATCCGGCATCACTCGCATCTGCTCGAATAACTTATCAAACTTGTCATTTTGATAATTAGCGGCATTTTCACCTCCTGTAACGGCCTTACTATTAGGACCATATAGTAGAAACAGGAAGTTCTCAGGATCAGGATAGTCGGCATTCCAGCCCCATTGAAAAAGCTGGGCTTGGCCATTGCGCATTTTATCCTGAAAACGATTATAGTCAGTACTGCGAATAACCAGTTGTAGCCCTAATTTTGTGAATTGTTTCCGTAACCAATCAAACTGCGCCTTAGCGTCAGGTCCACTTGCAGGCACGTCAAAATACAACGTTAATGGCTCACCTGTTTCCTGTGACCTGCCTGCTGGATAACCAGCTTCTACTAATAATTCACGAGCTTTATCTAACGTTTTACGCTTCGCAACATTTTCAGCCCAATCATAGACATTATGATTAAGGCCCGCTTCCCCATCAATATAACCAAAGATTCCAGGAGGGATAGGTCCTTGAGCGGGGATACCACGCCCATTTAGAAATATTGAAATATATTCCTCGTAATCTACCGTAATGGAAATTGCCTGACGTAATTTTTTTGAAGCATCACTATATCCGCCTATTATAGGATCTTGCATATTAAATCCAATATAGGAAGTTGAAGCGGCGATTGCCGTTCTAAGGGCTACCCCCTTTTCTTTCATCGCGTCACTCAACGAAAATTCACCCTGCGATGCGACTTGAATCGCTTGATCGAAACTGTCCGAACTAATACCACTAATATCATAATAACCTTGAAGAAATTTGTTCCAATACGAGGTATTTTCTTTTTCTAAAGTAAAAACAACTTTATCAATAAATGGTAGTTTTTTACCTTTATCCTCTAATAGCCCTAATGCTAAATCGGTTGACTCACCTTCATCGGGATAATATTCAGGATGATAATTTGAGTTTTTTTCTAACACCATACGTCTATTTGGGTCGTTCTCTGTTAATTGATAAGGACCCGTTCCAACGGGATACCAGTCCAGTGTAATATTCTTTTTAATCAATCCCGCTTGAGCATAAAACTCATCCGCTTCCCACGGAACAGGTGCAAAAAAAGGCATGGCTAACCAATAACGTAGCTGAGGATATTTTCCGATGACCTTAATTTGATAAGTATAGCGATCAATTGCCGATACACCTGAAATAGCAGAGGTTCGCAAATCTATTGCCTGTCCTGATTTACTTTCATCTCGTAATAGGTCCGCATAATCAGCTAAGCCCTCGATGTATTCACTCATAACCCCCAATATTGGTGAATGAATATCCGGATGAGCTAGCCGTTTAATTTGATACACATAATCTTCAGCAATTAACTCCCTACTATCTTGTTGGCTAAAATCAGAAAGGTTATCAATATCATCTAATTCATCGTCAGTCAGTTGATGATATAAAAATATCCCTTTATCATCTTTTGCAAAAGCTGGATGTGGTTGATAAAGAATACCCGGTTTAATCGTTATTTGATAAACACTATAGGCCACCTCACTAGACGTATCTTCCTCACTAAGTTCCATACCTTGTTTATTAAAATAACGAATTGAGGGCAAACTAGTGGCTGTCAGAGGTACTAATGTGTATGGTCGTTTTAGATAGTGATACTGGAATGGTGGCTCATAAATCTGACCCGTAAAACTCGCTTCATTAGCACTATATGATTTAGCGGGGTCTAAATGTTTTGGTCGTAACGAAAATGAAGTGTACAAAATCTCATCATCATCAGCTTGTTGTGGATACGGCGAGTTCACGGCAGGCAATTCACAGCCCACCAAAAAAAATAAAATAATACTAAAATACGATACAAATCGCATGGAATAACCCGCCAATTTACAAATGTACTTCATTATATCTAGTTATATGTGATGTTGCCTCTTTCAGAAATAAGTAATTTACGGTACTTTATAGCGTTTTCGAACATAAAATTACTTTAAGGATAAACTATGGGATTTTTACAAGGCAAACGTGTTTTGATTGTCGGGGTTGCGAGTGCGCGGTCAATTGCATCAGGTATCGCCCTAGCAATGGCACGTGAAGGTGCCGAACTAGCATTTACTTATCAAAACGATAAATTAAAATCTCGCGTCGAAAAAATTGCTGCAGAATGTGGTTCTGATCCCGCGCTATTATTTCCTTGCGATGTTGCTAGTGATACAGAAATCGCAACCGTGTTTGAACAATTAGCACAACATTGGGATGGCTTGGATACCATTGTTCACTCTGTCGCGTTTGCGCCCCGTGATCAATTACAAGGTAGCTATGTTGACAGTGTAACCCGTGAAGGCTTTGCGACAGCACATGACATCAGTTCTTACAGCTTTGTAGCTTTAGCCAAAGCAGGAAAAGACATGATGGCTGGACGTAAAGGTTCATTATTAACCTTGAGCTACTTGGGCGCAGAACGGGCAATTGATAACTACAATGTTATGGGCGTGGCTAAGGCGAGTTTAGAAGCTAACGTACGCTACATGGCCTATTCATTGGGTCCTGATGGCACACGCGTTAATGCCGTATCTGCTGGACCAATTAAAACGCTTGCTTCTGCCGGTATTGCAGACTTTAGTAAAAAAATGGCCATGGGTGAGCAAGTGTCACCACTTCGTCGTAATGTTACTATAGAAGAAGTGGGTAATGTTGCAGCATTTATGTGTTCAGATTTAGCCTCAGGTATTACTGGTGAAATTACCTATGTCGACAGTGGTTACAACATTGTGGGTATTTCAGGTTAAATAACGGCAGGGATCTTCATACTGACTAGTTTCAAATTTACTACTCAGGATGAACAAACAAAAAAGGCGCTAGAAGCGCCTTTTTTTCGAACAGATTAAACGAGTCGTTATAGATTTTCTTTAAACAATTTAATATCTGCTTCTTCTTTTAAGCTATCAATCAATGCTTGTAACTCACTGGTACCATAAGTTCGAGCCAAATGAGACTTTAGGCCATCACGCTCTTCTAGTGACGCATCAGTAGCCACGCCATCTTTTGCAGAGATAATATTAGCCACAATATAATTCGCATTACTTGCTGTGAACCCAATAAATGACGTTTCTGAACGAGGTCTAGCTACAGCAAAAGCACGCTCTAGTATTTGAGAGCTAAGTTCTTTACTCATGCGAGTATATGATTGACCTGTATGCCACTGATTTTCGGCGAACAAGCCCTCAGCTGGCGTACCTGCTTTTAATTTAGCTAAGATAACTTCACCAATTTCACGTGCTTTGTCTCTAGCGCCTGCATAACGTAATTGTTCAGTTATAGTCGGTGCAACAGACTCGTATGGTAGTTGGCTTGCAATGATGTGTTTGTTTTTATGCAATACGACAAAATCAGATTTACTCAGTTCAATCACTGCACTATTTAAATTATTTACTAATACATCTTCACTAAAGGCCACACTGGCAACTTTTTTATTCGTTGCAATTCCTGTGGTATTGCCATCACGCATGAATGCTTGGCTTGTTTTGACTGTTAAGGATAACTCTTCAGCCACCACGTCTAGGTTATCAGGATTTTCATAACTTAAATTAGCAAATTTTTCTGCTTGTTCAAAAAATAAATCTTCTGCTTTTTGACGACGATAAAGTGCTTCAACCTGATCACGTGCTTCTTCAAAAGACTTACCTTCAGATTCTTGAATCGCGGTCAATTTGATTAGGTGATATCCGAAGTCAGTTTTAACAGGCTCACTCACTTCACCGATCTTTGTCATCGAAAATACAGCTTCTTCAAATATAGGATCCATTACACCCCGCTGAAATAAGCCTAAGTCACCGCCTTCTGAAGCAGAACCTGTATCTTGAGATAATTCAGTAGCTAGAGCGGCAAAATCTTCGCCTTGCTCAAGCCGTTTTGTTATCGATTCTAATGTTGCTTTTGCTTCAGCCTCATCACCTTCAATTAAGATATGACTCGCTCGGCGTTGCTCTGGACCTACGAACTGGTCTTTATCTTTTTCATAAAAGGCTTTGAGTGATTCGTCATCAACTGTAATATTTTTAGTTAACTCATCAACGGATAATTCAACATAGTCCACCACCATCTGTTCAGGTGCCATATAGTCAGCTAAATGCTCATCATAATAACTACGCACGGCCTCATCCGTAACGACAACCTGGTCTAATTGGTCTTGGGCTGCCACAACACCATAAGCAATCTCACGTGTTTGATTTTCTAATCGCAAAATTGTATTCAAATCATAATCAGTAACAATTACCGAGCGCTGTGTATTTTCAGCTAATTCTTGTGTTAATACATCGAAACGTAATTGCGATTCGTATTGCGCCGGATTCATACCAACACGGGCAAGTGTCATTGAATAAACGTCATTATCAAATTGACCATTCTTTTGAAATGCGGCGGTTGATTTAATAATCTCAAATAGTGCCTGATCAGTAACTCGCTGTCCTAAATCATGTCCAGCCAATATGAGCAGTTTTTGTTCTATAAGACCTTCAAGGACGTTCTGTTTTACTGCAATACCATCAAACATCGCCGGGTCAAAATTTTCTCCCATCATATTTCTCATACGATCACGATATTGCTGTAACGCTTTTTGATACTCGACTTGCTGGATTGGTTGGCCGTTAACTTTGGCCACAATGACATCAGATGGACCTGTCAAATAGGAGTTAACTCCCCATAAAGCAAATGGAATACTAATTAAGCCTACAATAAACCATGCAACCCAACCTTGGGCTCGTTCACGAATAAAATGCAACATAGAATAGGACCTTCAGTAAAAAAGTGTTGTAAATTTACACCCAAAAAAGATGCAAAAAAAAAGGCGCATAAAATGCGCCTTTTCGATGTATGGCGGAGCGGACGGGACTCGAACCCGCGACCTCCGGCGTGACAGGCCAGCATTCTAACCAGCTGAACTACCGCTCCATTTTTCTTGGTGGGTGCTGAGGGGTTCGAACCCCCGACCCTCGCCTTGTAAGGGCGATGCTCTCCCAGCTGAGCTAAGCACCCCAAGAAAAAAAACTAGTTTACAGCATCCTTTAACGCTTTGCCAGCTTTAAATGCTGGAATTTTTGCAGCTGCAATTTGAATCTCTTCACCTGTACGCGGGTTACGACCAGTGCGTGCAGCACGGTCACGTACAGAGAATGTTCCAAAGCCAACCAATGTTACTTGATCACCAGAACTAAGTGCTTTTGTTACTGCACCAGTCATACCATCTACAGCTAGAGCCGCTTTCGCTTTTGAAATATCAGCAGCAGTTGCAATAGCATCAATCAATTCAGATTTATTCAAAATTCAATTCCTCATCTCGTTAATACTTAATTATATTATTGTGTCGACCCAAGCCGAATGGCCTAATAGGGAATGGCTATCTAACTACAGCAAAATCAGAGTGTCAAGTCTTTGCTCATATTACTTACTGTATTAGATAAACTCCCTATTTGTGTGGGAGTATTCTACCCACGATATTATCAGCAAATACTTAATCTTTTGTTGATTCCAGCCATGTACGGGTTATTTCTACATACTGCACGACAGTTATGGTTTCTGGTCGCTGTTCTAGATCGATTCCTGATGCTAACAAAATATCGAGTCCGACTAGGTTTTTCAAGGTGTTAGCAATAGTTTTACGTCGCTGAGAAAACGCCTGAGTGACTACTTGTCCTAATGCTTGTATATCGACATTTCCACCAATACGTTCAGCTAAGGGATGTAGGTAAATTATAGCCGATTCAACTTTAGGAATAGGGTCAAAAGCTTCAGGTGGCACTATAAATAATAATTCTGCCTGACATCGATATTGCACCATAATACTCAAACGTCCATATCGCTTAGTGCCTGGTTGCGCACAGATACGTTCTACAACTTCACGTTGAAGCATGAAGAACATATCTTGAATGCAGTCAGATTGGTCAAGTAAATGAAACAATAACGGTGTAGTAATGTTATAGGGTAAGTTGCCAATGATCCGCAATTTTTCCTGCTGATGTTGTAAAGTTCGGAAATTAAATGTCAACGCATCCGCTTGATGAATGGTCAAATGTGGGTAAATCGCTAAGCGAGCTTCTAATAACGGTACTAGATCCCGATCCAATTCGATAACATCTAGCTGGTCACCTTGTTGTAATAACGGAATTGTCAATGCTGCTCGTCCAGGGCCAATTTCAATTAAGTGTTGCCCTGGCTGTGGATCAAATGCGGCGACAATATCATCAATGACACTTTGGTCTTGTAAAAAATTCTGACCAAATCGTTTTCGTGCTTTCGGATAACGTTTTTCGCTCATTATTATTGTTTACTCTTTATCATTGTAATAGCCATATCAATCGCGGCCTGTAAGCTACTTATAGTTGCCTTACCCGTTCCAGCGATATCTAGCGCCGTACCATGGTCTACTGAAGTTCGAATGAAGGGTAAGCCTAGCGTGACATTAACTGCCCGCCCAAAGCCTTGATGCTTAAGCACTGGCAATCCTTGATCATGATACATCGCTAGCACGACATCAAAATCGTGTAATTTTTCCTGTACGAATATGGTATCGGCTGGCCATGGGCCAGATAAATTGATGCCCAGTTTAGTTAACCGCTCTATCACAGGTGAAATAACCTCTATTTCTTCCGTACCTAGGTGTCCGCCTTCTCCAGCATGTGGGTTTAAGCCACAAACGGCAATCCGAGGTGAAGACAGTCCATGATGAATAATTTCTATAACGCGTGTTAATGAGACTTGCGTAATTGCTTGGCTCACCATTTTTAACGGTAAATGCGTGGTTGCTAATGCGACACGCAATGTCGGCGTCGCCAGCATCATCACTACTTGCTCAACACCTGCGCCATCAGCAAAAAATTCTGTGTGACCACTAAACGCAAATCCGGCATCGTTAATAATACCTTTATGGACGGGTGCAGTGACTACGGCATCAAAGGTTCCTTCCAGACAGCCATCCAAAGCTAGCTGAAGGGTATTTAAGACATAGGTCGAATTGCGGCTATTTAATACACCAGCGGTCACCGATTCCGCTAAAGCTATAGGCAGATAGCGTAATGTACCTTTTTCTGGCGCGCGTGCTGGTTTAGAAAGATCGGTTAATTCTAGCTTAATTGGCAGTCCCAATTGCTGAGCACGTTGCTCTAACAATTGAGGGTCGGCGATGACTACTAATTCACACGTTAGCTGTTGTTGCGCTAGCTGTACACAGAGATCAGGGCCAATGCCTGCTGGCTCACCAGAAGTGAGCGCTATTCTATGGCATGCATTCAAGAGTCACGGTACTCTACATAGGATTCATCACGAAGTTCGCGCAACCAACTTTCGAGATCTTCTTCAATTTTACGTTGACGAATTGCCGCTCTTGCTTTGTTACGTTTAAATTCTTCCGCCATATTTTGCTCACGACGGTCATCGATCTTAATCAAATGCCAACCAAAGCGACTTTTGAAAACTTCACTAATGCCACCAATCGGTAATGCATTCATTTTCTCTTCAAACTCTGGCACCATTGCGCCAGGACTAGTCCAGCCTAAACTACCGCCTGCGATAGCAGAGCCAGTATCATCAGAATGAGCACGTGCTAACTCTGCAAAATCATCACCATTTAGAATTCGTTCACGTAACTGTTCTAAACGTTTTTGTGCATCGTTGTCTGTCGTTAATTCATTGGTCTTAATCAATATATGACTGGCTAAAGTTTGCTTAACCAAGTGCGTTTCTTCACTTTTTTTATCTTTCACCATCACTAAATGATATCCACTGCCACTGCGTAAAGGCTTGCTTACTTCACCCACTTTTAAACTAGGTACAACATCAGAAAATAATGAAGGTAATTCGCCTTTTTTACGCCAGCCTAAATCGCCGCCTTCCAATGCATTTTGACCGTCAGAATAACCAGCCGCGACTTCTGAAAAATCGCCACCGGCATTCAGTAATACTTGAATCTTGTCGAGTTTAGCTTGGGCAGTTTGTACCTGCTCTGGGGAAGCGGCTTCTGGTACATTAATTAACATATGCAGTAAGTGATAACTGGTTTCACTGCCGCCTTGGACTGCTTGGGTGGTTAAATAAGTATCAATTTCTCTATCCGATACTACTACTCGGTCTTCTACCTGACTCTTACGTAATCGACTGATAATCATTTCTTCACGAATTGAGTCACGAAAATCAGCAAAATCATAACCATCTTTTGCTAACACATCTCGAAATTCACGTAAGGTAATTTTATTGTTTTCTGCAATCTGCTTTAATGCTGCGTTCAAGGCATCATCACCAACACGTATACCAATACTATCTGCTTTTTGTAATTGCACTCGTTGCAATATCAGTCGTTCCATAACTTGTTTACGTAGCACATCTGAAGGTGGCATAGCAGCATTACGCTGCCGTAATTGTTGGCGAACAGTTTGTTCCATATCCACTAATTCACTTTCAAGCAACACCTCATTGTTAACCACCGCCACAATTCGATCCATAGGTTCAGCCCATGCGGCATTAACCATTAAGGTATTAACCATTAAAAAGGTAAGCAGTAAAATTCTAATCATGAAAATCCCAACAAAAAAACAAATGATTGTTCTATTATATAAACAACAGCAGCCATAAACATGGCTTGATAAACATTATTTAAGCGATGTGGATAAAAATCACACTTTATCCAATGACAATAAACAATACGAATGGTTCAATTATGGTTTATGAGCCATAACCCAAAACACTTTTTTCTAATAACGAATCTGAATTTTGACCAAAATTACCTAATCCCTTCAGCTCTATCTGGAAGAATATAGCGACAGTTCGGTCCATATCAGTGGCACTATTAACATAATCTCTTAGCACCAATCGAGTAGCCCAACAGCAACTACCATATTCAATACCCGCTAATCCCTCAAGTGTACGATTATCTTGTAATGAGTGATACCAGCGACCGATCATGCTCCATTGCTGATTAAAGGGAATACGTGCAGAAATATCCAGTTGCTCTAAACCATCTGTAGTATTGATGGCATCACGACGATAGCGATGGGATATATTAAACAATTGGCCGCTATCGCCACGGTAGCGCAGGCTTAATGCTGACATATTATTCGTATTGCCATTAGGGTCCCATTGGATCTCACCACGAGCGGTCCACTCTTTTGCAATCGATGCCACTATCTCAGCAACCATGTCTGAATCCGATCGCGTCTCAACAGTATTATTGGTAATGGATACTTTACGATCTTGAAAATAATGGATCTGACCAAGGCTAACGCGTAATAGCTCACGTCCCGATTGTTGTTCAATAATCCGTGACGTTAAGCCCGTGGTGACTTGGTTGGCATCACCCACACGATCAGCACCTGAAAAACGGTCATAAGCAAACATCTGCCCCATATTAAAGGTGCGTAATCCGCTATCAAAAACAGGTATATCAGCTTGATTCCGCTCAGGAATATACAAATAAAATACGCGAGGCTCTAGGGTATGAGTGTAACTATTACCTGCTATCGTCATATCACGGTCAAAAAACAGGCCACTATCTATGCTTGTAATCGGCAGCGTACGACTCGGTGTTTTATTGGTTACTGTAGTTCCGTTCTCAGTCAAATTATATTGCGTATGTCGTAATGCTAAACGTGGCGTAATAAATCCTGCAGCATTTCGCCAAGGTAAACTCACTGAAGGTTCAATATCGAAACGCTGCCCCGCAATCAATTCATCATGCTGGAAATCAACATATTCAGCAGTCATACCATAACTTAAGCCCATCGCCTGATCAGGTAATACACCGTTAAATAGTAATTGTGGCAATTGTTGATAGGGTTTCACATCGTCAGTTAACGTTTGATAGCCTTTTAGGCGTCCTGTAAAATTCCAATTATCAGCATTATAAGCTGCAGTTAATTCACGATTTAAGTGGGTTGTACTCGATAAACTTAGACTAGTGCCAAAATCTTCAAGATAGGCAGAATCTGACACATAGTTGTAATCTATAGTGGAATTCCAGCGTGAAGATAGCTGGCTAGTATTTTGCCATGAAAAATGCTTACGATCTTCTTGGTAATTTGGATTAACGTTTGAACCATCAGTCTTCAAATTATCACTGGAAAGAAAGCCTGCATCTACCACGCCTTGTCCAAGCTCATCCAAATAGCGAAATTCACCATTTAACATTAGCCCCCGATCTGCCATATAACGCGGCGTTAATGTTGCATCAGTATTAGGTGAGATATTCCAGTAATAGGGTGTACTGACATCAAACCCTGTTTTATCACTACTGCCAAGTGATGGTATTAAAAACCCAGATTTACGTTCATCATTTAATGGGAAACTTATGTAGGGTGTATAAAAAACGGGAATCCCGCCTAAACGCACGACTACATTACGTGCCGAACCTACGGCTTCTTCATGATCTAAATTTACTTTTGAAGCTTGTAATAACCACGCATCATCACCTGGTGCACACGTTGTATAGGTGGCATCTGTTAACTCAGTTTTAATTTGTCCTTGACGATGAACATGACTGGCTTCGCCGCGAGCATGCATTTCACGAATACGATACTGAGCATGTTCTAAAGTACCTTCATCTTTAGACATCGACCATTCAGCTTGTTGTGACTTTACAATCATTTCACTATCACGCAAATTAACATCACCCTGCGCCGTGACGTCGCCAGTGTTTTGATCATACGTTGCACGGCTTGCTGTTAATTCTTGACCAGCCCGATTAACAATTACATTACCGGTAAAGACAGAGAGCCCCCCTTCTGTCAGCTGTGCATCATCGGCCTTAACATCCACTGCCGTTTCTTCAGTGCTTTCCACAAAGGGGAGGAAATCGGCATCGTTGCTTATATCACACAGCGGCCAACTAACCTCAGCACGAACCAAGGAACTAAAACATGTCAGTGTGACAGTGGAAAATATAATCAGTTTGCGCATGACTATCCTCAAGGTGCTACCGAAGTCAGAAAATAAATTCGGTAAAGCATTTAATAACCGCTAATTTATCGCATAGAAAGCACTTTTCATCAAATAGTATACCCAATTAATAAGGCTTATCGATCATAGAGCAAGTAACATCAATAAGTTAGCGATAACATTGTGATATCGTAATTACTCGATACAATGACAAATCCCGTCGCAGTGAACAATGCAACTAACTTTATTTTTGAAAGTTAGTTGACACTTAAAGCTCAAGTCCCTATAGTATGCGCTTCCTTTCGGGGGGCTATAGCTCAGCTGGGAGAGCGCTTCGCTGGCAGTGAAGAGGTCGACGGTTCGATCCCGTCTAGCTCCACCAGTTAACCGAAAGAAAACAGTTTTAGGTCCCCATCGTCTAGAGGCCTAGGACACTGCCCTTTCACGGCGGTAACAGGGGTTCGAACCCCCTTGGGGACGCCATATATGAAGGCTTAGAAGTAAGTTCTAAGCCTTTTTATTTTAGTTCGACAATGTAGTAAGAAAAAACAGTTTAGGTCCCCATCGTCTAGAGGCCTAGGACACTGCCCTTTCACGGCGGTAACAGGGGTTCGAACCCCCTTGGGGACGCCATTACAACCCCCCTAGAGTTGATTCTATAGTGAATTTCAGCTCTAGGGGGTTCCCTCTTTTGGGGGGTTGACTCTAAAACGTTGATTTTGCTAATTATTACGGAAAGCATATCCTTCAGCTGATCCCTATCCAATGTTTGTAATTCAGTAGCCAATGACGCTAAAGCACGCTTAATATCAAACTCATTGATGTCTTTAGAGTCCATTTCCAGCCGGTTCATCTCATATACCTTCAGTTCAAGTTCATCACGCTGCGTGTTCAGATCTTTAATTCTGGCCATATAGGGCGCGGTATCATCGACTTCTGTAATCAAATCCATCAGTTTTATTATCTTTTTCGAGATATCGTCAACTTTTCGAGTGATGGCGCCACGTTTCACATTACGAGTTTGTGGATTTAGTTTTTCGCGTGCTTTGTTGGTAATGGCCTTGATAAAGTAATTTGATTGCAAATCCGAAAGGATCTGTTTCATTATTGCATCGTCTATCGTGTCACACGGGATGCGTTTTGATTTACCAAGCCGATAATATTTAGCGCGATCACCGTGATACTTCTCACCTGTCTCAGCTGAATAAAGCAGACCTGAGAGTAAGTAAATAGCCTTGGTTGGCTTAGATTTACGCTGTTTAGACTCTAATTGAGACAGTATCATTTCAGCTTGTTGGTGAGAGATTAATGCCTGGTGTGTATTTTCTTTTATATGCCATTCACTTCGTGGCCGGCGCTTCATTCCTGTAATGCTTTTACCTTCACGTCGCTCAGCATGAACATTCCATACCGTATGGCCAGCATACGTTAATGCATTCCATTCCATCGACAACGTTGAATTTGTTGGCCACTTAATATCAAGGCTGTCATGAACACGTTGACGAGGTAGACCTTTTGCTCGATATGACAATAACTCGCCCACTAATTCAGCATCATCATTAGGGACCAATCGTGATTTAGTCACAGCGACACCATCACGAATCGTTTTAGTGGTGACTTTCTCAAGAGAATAACCTCGAGGTGCACTGCCACCGGCACGAAAACCCTGTTTAACATTCTCAGACATGCCAGCAAGCCCTTTTTGCTTGCTGATCATTGAATGCCATTGGTCCATTGCTTGCAATACAGCCTTCAGCATCATGGCACTGATAGGATCTTCAACAGGTAGACTCTTATATATAAGCGTAATGTTCTTTTTTTCGCACTCATATTCAAAGAAATGGGAAATGTATTGCCGGCGCGATAATCGACTCGTATCAAGCAGTAAAATAGTATCCCATGCACGATCACGAGACTTAATCGCATTAAACATTTCTTGAAAGCCTGGGCGGTTTTCTGTTGAACCAGACTCAACCGCATCGACATACTCATCAACGATAACTAAATTTCGCTGTTTAGCCAGCGAATATAACTCTCGTCGTTGTGCAGAAATGCTTACATCACTGCGGTCTTTGCTGGATCTCAGATAAAGGGCGGCTTGGTTTTTCATTAATTTTATTATCAGTTAGATGCTTAAAGAGCAACGGTAACAAGAAGTCAGATACTGCATCTATGTCGATCTCGCCCCTAGTTTCGACAACAACGTCAGCCATTAGCATTACCAGCCATCGCCTGATCAACTTCTTTTGATAACGTCTCAGGCCATGATGCATCGATATTGCAAACTTCTTTCGTTTCCCAATCAGCACAGCCAAGTTCAGGATATAAATCACGCGCTTTAGGCTTAATGCATTCATCACGTTGGCAAGAAGTACAGCGACCGATATCAATAGTCATCATTTACCCCTTATTTCCCAACACTGGTTACAACGAAGAATCGAACGTTTAACGCCGTCATACCCCGTTACTTTTCGTTTGCTCATCAGTGATACAGGTTTATATTGTCTGCAGCTTTGGCAGCATTTTTCAGGCTCTGCAATCATGATTCACCATCCTTATCTGATTGCTCTTCAGCTTCTTTTTCTAACTGAATTTGATCGTAAATTTCCTCACGGTGAACAGCTACTTCTTTAGGTGCATTAACACCGATTCTCACTTGATTACCTTTAACGCCGAGTACATGTATCTCGACATCATCACCAATCATTAATTTTTCACCAACTCTTCTGGTTAATATCAACATTTTCATCATCCTTTACATTGCTTTAAGTTATTTGTTGGGCCGCTTACGCCGGCGAGTCGGTTAGGCTATGATGGTGGAGTCCTAAGGCCCATCTTCCTAACGCGGTGCTTATTAGCCCGAGCGATCCGCAGCGGTAGTACTTTCGATTCTTCTTGTGGCAGCATCAAAATGAATCTTTTTCAACTCAATACCGATGAATTTTCGGTTTAGTCTTTTAGCTGCCACGCCTGTTGTGCCGCTACCCATTACGAAATCAAGCACGCACTCACCACTATTGGTATATGTATTAATTAAATACTCCATTAATGCTTCCGGCTTTTGTGTTGGGTGCAGCTTCTTTTTTTGCTTATCACTTTTGAATTTTTGAATACTTCTTGGGTACCGACTAGTAGAGTCATAATTTGTTTTTTTCACAGGTTTGCCATATATCTCAGAACCGATATCCAGTCGACCCGATGTTTTTCGTGGGTGGCCATGTGTTATCTGAGGGTTATAGGTAGGTAACTTCTTATAAAAAACCAAGATGTTCTCATGCGCTTTCAACGGCATCTTTTTAGCGTTAAAGAACCCCGTCGCTGCAGGCTTTTCTAAAATCCATTCATACCTGAGCATTTTTAGATTAGATGCGCCCAATACCTTATCGAACGGTGTTTGTGCTGTTAAAACGATGGCACCATTTGGTTTAATGACTCGCTTTAAATGACCCCACATGATTTCCAAATCCAAACACGAATCCCAATCGCAATGAGTTGTGCCGTATGGTGGGTCTGCCAGTACCATATCAATTGAGTTACTAGGTATTTCATTCATGATATCTAAGCAATCGCCATGGAATAACTGAACACTCATACAATATGCTCCGGCGCTGATGTATACAGTCCATACTTCGCCAAATTTTCTAAACTAAATGCCACCATGTGACACACCCGTTTTCCATTAATAATTTTTTCAACGTCATCTTTTAAGATCACGCCTGCTTGCTTGCATTGTTTTTTGAATACACGATCAGATTTCACCGGCAAGGCATTCCACTTTTCACGTAATGCAGGGGAATGGCTGATGTGATCCATAACGTGGCCAGTTCTAATGAGTAGGCATTCGACATCATCTTCACCTGGTACTAAGGTCACGCGATCAAACTTGAATGGGTGGCGATATTGGCCACTATCCATTTCAGAAAGGATTGTTTCTAAAATCCACACCCACGGTTCACGATCTGAACTGGTTTCACTGACATGGCTATTCATTTCAGCCAAACAATCACCAATAAAATTGCCGGATTCTTTGGGGATATCCATAAAGTCACACAACAAACGCCATGCCGTCATGATCGCGGCATAATTACCAGCCATACGCACCGCGCCATCGTCTTCACCTTTGGCACGTGAATTATCAAAACAAAATTGCCGTGCTTTGCCATAAATAGCGTTGACTTCTTGGCGTGATTTTGTGGTTAAAAACTGCAACCATTGTTTAACGGGGAAACGAGGTAAATCATCAGCCATTAACGGGCCGCGTTTGCCAGTGAGCTCAGAGCGAATCAATTTACCTAACAATGACCGAACCGGTACATCTTCACCGGCTAATAATACGGGTGCTGATAACACGTATTCCGTCATATCTGATCCACGACGACTGACGGTATATTGGTAATTTTCTTGTAACATGGCCACTGCTTTATCGATAACATCTTGCCGACGTGCCGACAGTTCTTCCCATCCAACGGGGTGCGAGGTGTGCGAAATTGAGGTTAATAAACGAAACTCAGTCTGCAGCGATTGGCCTGAAAACATCGTAAAACCGATGGTACGTTCAAGGCGTTTGATCAAAGTTGATTTACCCGCGCCTTTATCGGCCTGCAAGGTCATGTGAGGCCAAAAACCAAGCAAGTTTTTAAGATGAGCGCCTAAGCTCCACACCAACATCATTGATGCGGCGTTGTGCCTGAATGTTTCTTGATAGGCTGCCACGACTTTTCTGGCATCGAACAAACTGCCCGTGGGAAAAATCAGATTGTGATACGGGCATTGTTTATCGGGATCGGTGAAATAGGTATCCGGTCCTTCATTGATAATCAACTGACCATCGCGCCAGCATAGGCCGACAAAATTGGCGGCATTACGCGAACCAAGATGTGAACTCCGTTCCAGCACATTTATCATCCTTGAAAATACGGCTTGATTGAATACTGGACCAAACTTACGCCACTGGTCAAGGTTGTGCAGTTTTTCATCTTCAAACACACGCCGAATTAACTTGGCGCCATGTCGAGGGGTTTGTACAGAAACGGCAAAGGTGGTGTTAGGTTGTGTGTCTTTTTCGCCGGTCATAGTGGCTGTTGCACTGGCAATGGTCACACGGGAAATACCGGCCACTCTAAAGCCTGCTACATCGCTAAATTGTTCTTCATCCATACCCTCTTCGCTTTTTTCAAACGATTTTACGTAGGTAGTGAAGTCTTCTTTTGCACGATAACGCCAATATTGACCAAAATCATGTGGTGGCAAATAGAGTCGAGAACGACCTACGCTATCTTTACCTGGTAAACCTGAAATAATCCAAGGCTCAATCTTGCGTAAAGCTGAATGACAGGCTGAAGCAGAATCATTCATCAAAATATCATTTACATCATTCCACTTATTTTCAGCCCAATCCATCTGGTCGACCATCATCGCCGATATATTTAAGCCAAGTAATATTTCGTGTAATGTCCAGCCTGCTTCTGGCCCCGGGCGTTCGTTTTTGTCATTAGGTAAATCAGCATCAAGGCAAATCAAAACACGCTTGCCGATTAAAAATGACCAATCGATAGCACGCACATTTAAACCACGCACCGCCACAGCCTGTGCACCGGGTATTTTTGCCGATGCAACGGACAAGGCGTTAATCGGTGATTCCACTATATATATAGTATGTGCGGCCTTAATCGCTTTTAAATCGTCATACCAAACATGACCCGATTTTTCGCCTTGGCATTGTGTTTTAGTGCCGCCGTTTAAGTCTTTATTTTCATATCGCAAATCAACGGCCACTACGCGACCAGGATTAAGCGTTTTTACGATAAAAGCACAAGCAGGGCCACCATGACCAAAATTGCCAGGTCCAACTTGGGTTGAGATCCAACTATTCCATCCCACTGATCGACGCTTGATGGCGCCACGAACCACGTCTTCATTAATGCCACGACCGGTGAGGTAACGAACCGTTTCTTCAGTTTGTTCAAAACATTTGTCAGCGATGTATTCTGCACGCGTTGTCTCCTGTCTGGGTTGATCTGAATTAGGTTTATCCAGTGGAAGGCCATACAGTTCATGCAAAAAAACCACGGCTTCAGCAACATCAAGCGCATGTGTGTACATGACTAAATCGACGCAACTGCCACCATCACCATTAGAGTGATCCTTCCAGCCTTGACTACCTTCTTTTTCAAAAATAGACAGGCTGGGTGATTTATCATCATGATGAGGGCTACGATAATTACCACGGCCACCTGGGCGGCTCATGCCTAATTTGTCTGCTAAGTCATGCAGATCAATCCGTGATTTAAGTTCAGCTATTGATGCCACGATTGAGCCTCCGCACTAAACGGCCGTTAAACCAACGACGCCATGCATATGAACGTGCAAAAGAAACAATCGTAAAAATGATCACAATCCAAAAATTTTGGGAAGGTGACACATCAAAACCAAATAATGGGTACACCAACATGCCCATGAGGAATGACACCATCATGCCGGTGGCGATGTTCGCGGTTGACTCCAACACCGATTCAAGCCGCGTCTGCATTTGCAGCCTCCTCGTCTGCAACTAAGGTCCAATTCAAACCTCGTTTTTTGATTTCGCCTTCTTCACGCAACTGATTGAGAGCAATGGTCATAGCTGCAACCGAACAAGCGGGCTGACACATCGAGGCGATTTGATGGGTTTGCATATCGCCTTCTGATTCCAAAATAAACAAAGCTGTTTCTTGTAGTTGTTCAATTTTTCTCATTGTTAATCTCCATTTCAATAATGACCTCACCATTGAACGTTGTTAGTAGTTGCTGAAACGAAGCTGATTGAATAAGCCCAGCCTGTTCCGGTCTATTTTTTTGAACCCAAGCCCACGCCGATCGTTTACGGTCAGGCGGTAAACGGCTTAGGTTTACCCTTTTAGTCGTTGATACCATTTGTATTTCGCCCATATCACTACCAGCGGCCACAGCAATGTCGCCAACATAAAGGTAAAATTATTAGTGAAAACAGCTTTAGCCTCGGTTTGTACGGTGAGCGAATCGGATAAAATCGCAATCACGCCCAGCACGATGTAGATGATGATCGAAATGGCAATCATGGTTAGATACTCATGCGGCTGATGTACTTATCAACACCGGTTCGATCATCTTTATAAGTAAAATTATGCTCGTCACAAAAAGAGATCATTTCTTGCCATGTTTTAAACCTAATTCCGATACGCGCATCACCCACTTTTAGGTCAATATTCGCCATTTCACAGTAATTTCTAGGGTGACGGTGCAAGTTGCCAAAAGCTGAAGTGATTGCCTTCCCATCCGTATCGATGCTGATGAAGGTGCAAGTCATGACGCTTCCTCCATTGCTAAAGCAACATCTTCACGATTTGGACGGGTATAAATCATCGTTGCATCAGCGGTTGAATGGCCCAATGCTGCTTGCACAACGCCCAATTTATTAGTGGCAGTGGATTGGCTCATAATTCGCATTGCCAACGTATGCCGAAACCAGTGTGGCGAAGCAGGCATGGCAATGCATGATTTATCAACCCAAATTCGCATACGACTTTGAAAACTACGAATGCTCAAACCTTGATTATTACGGCCCATCACTAACGGCATATCAGGTTCGGCGGTGTAACCCATTTCGATACGGTTGCTTAACAAAACTCGTAAACAGGCCTTTGATGTTTTGTTTAAAAATATCTGGTAACCATTCCCACCTTTGGCATGTTCATCTTTTAGTTCTAAATAATTAGTCGCAAGGCCATGTCTCGCATCAGCAACCGTTAATCCGGCTAATGAACCAATACGCATGCCAGTTTGACGAAGCAATAACATCCAAGCACCATCGCGCTGAGCCAATACACCCGCCACGCCATCGACCGTTTTAAACAATGTTTTTTCTTCACTAACCGTTAAATATCTTTTCATTTCCATAACGCACCCCAGAAAATAAATCTCAAAAAAAAGCCCAACCTAACTAGCTGAATTTAGGCTGGGCAACACTTACTCATCACACATTGATTCAAGTCGAGACGGCAGTTCAGCCAGTGCAGCCATAGCTTCAACCGTTTCTTTACGCACTAACTCCACTTCCTTTCGCGTGATTTTCCCATCGCTGAAAGCCTCGTAAACGGCTTGACTCATATCGCCGACTTCTGACATTGCTCTGCTAAAAACAGACAAAAATTCAATATCAGAAACGCCAGCCAAATGCCCAACAGGCACACATACAAAACCGAGTTCGGTGCCTATTGCGTGTAGTAAACGAAGGTCATTGGTCGCGAGCATCAGGTTGACGGCTTCTTTCAGCGTCAAATGATGAGATTCCATGGAGGGGTTAATTTTGTTATTGAGCGTGCCAGCATTCATATTGACACGGGCAGCCAGCTTGACAGCGCCGCCGGGGAAATCATGCACCATGTCATACATGGCTGTTTCAATTGGGTCGTACATGTTACTCATGTTGTTTACCTGCTTTAATCGACTATCAACTAAAGAGGCATCTGGGGTATGCTTTGCAACGAGTGCAAAAGGTGACCGAAAAGCCAGAGCCTCAAACCGTCTGATCAGGGGTGCAACCCTGATCAGACAACTACACTTCTTTTAATTTTTATCGCGGCCAGCGACTAAGCTTCGTTTCAATCTAAGCACTATCTCGCTGTTTGTTGACCGTAAGTTTTTCTTAGCAGCGACAGTAAGCTCATCCAGTAATTCTATAGGGAACCTAATAGATGAAGATTTCACTTTATTCTCTGTTGATGTAGTCATGTCCCGACTTCCTTATAAATGCAATATGGATTCACAATACAGATTGCATCTATTTACGTCAACATAAAATAGCTACACTTTGCATCTAATGAAAAATAAAACGGTTTCCTACAGTCTGCGTTTACCTGTCCAGACATTGGACTGGTTGATTTTGTCGGCTAAAGAAAGCCGACGAAGTAATAATAGTGAAGTTATATTTAAGCTTAATTCAGTCTTAGATAAGGAGTTTTCAGAACAGGATGTTGCGCTGTTTAAACAATCAAGCCCGACAAAACTTAATACTGAGGTGTTCCAGTTCCGCTTAGATGAAAAACTAAAGGAATCGTTACGCATGCACGGCACTGTGCATAGAAATAGCCTAAATCAAGAAATCGTCATGCGATTGTTTTTTGCTCAACGATGGGAATCTAGCCCAACCAAGCACCATGGCATACAAGAAAGCAAGGTCAACGACTTTGAAGACGCTGCTTTAACGATCATGTTTAAGAAGCTCTCGCCTAAACACAAAAAAGCAGTAATGAATTTAATTCGGGATTTGAGTGATTAATAATAAGGAAGTGGTGATGGATAATTTTACACAACGAATAAAAGAACATAGCGAGCATATTGCAGAAGCTGGGCCTCACTGCAAAACCGAAGAAACAACGAAACAGGCACTTATTCTGCCGTTGCTAGACATCTTAGGTTATAGCCCGTTTAATCCGCTTATGGTCAGAGCTGAATACTGTGCTGATTTCACCGGCGCCAAAAATAGTGAGCGTGTTGATTATGCACTTTACTCCGAAGGTGAATTAGTCATGTTCATTGAGGCTAAACCTTTTGATCAAAAACTGCCCAAACACATGCCACAACTGTCTCGCTATTTCAATGCAACCCCCAGTGTCTGCATTGGTGCGGTAACCAATGGCCATCAATGGGCCTTTTACACTGATCTCTCTAACAACAACATCATGGATGAAAAACCTTTCCTTGAAATTGACTTCAAAAACTTGGGTATTTTGGATTCATCTGAATTGGCTAAATTCCGTTATGGTTATCTGAAGACAGAAAACATGCGAACACTAGCTGAAGATTTAACCTATCTAACCAGCTTTAAGGCGGTCATTCGAAATAGCCTAAAAAATCTCGATCCTGACTTCGTTAAATTTGTGGCCAATCAAGCCGATCCCACATTACGAATGACACAAAAAACTCTCGATAACATGACGCCAATCGTTAAAAAAGCCGTTAAAGACGTCCTAAGCTCATTGGTTGTTGATAGCTTATCATCCACCGAACCAGCTCAAGAGATAGAAGAAATACCATTTGACCCACTTGCCGCAGTCGTTGACCCCAATAATTCAAATATTGTTTCCACCCATCAAGAACGCGAATTATTGGCACATACCCAGACTATTTTGAAAACAAAAACAGCGGTTGAAAATATCGAAGCAAAAGATACGGCGAGCTATTTTGGTATTGTATTTCAAGGCAAAAACAATCGCTGGTTATTGCATTATCATGGCGATAAAAAGAGCCCCACAGTCCACTTTGGCATTGAATTAACAGCCAAACATCGACAAGAAGTTGAGCGTTCAGGCCTAACCATTGAGCCTAATGACCACATAAACTTACCTGAACCATCCGACATCATGAGACTAACAGGGCTTTGTTTCGATGCCCTAGCCTATTGTGAGAATGACGATAATTTTAAACGCGTGAAATAACCATGATGAGGCACACATTATCTTTGGTCATGCTGTTTTTTGCTCTGGCTATTAGCGCTAATGCGTCGGCAACAATGTTCAAATGCAAAACTCAAGATGGCAGCATCAGCTTTCAGCAAAATCCCTGCTCATCTGAACAAATCACTGAATGGTCAAAGGTAACCGAGCAAGAGAAGAAACAGCAACGTTTAGAGGAAGAACGCCTTTTATCTGCTCAACGTGCCTCTGATCAATTTATGGCTGAGCAAGAAGCAGAAAGAGCTTGGCAAGATACAGATATTCCCGAACACATAAAAACCAGTATTCTTTCTTACTTAGATTTAGCCTTAAAAGATCCTGATTCACTTAAAGATTTAACCTGGTTAGCTGCGCGTACAAATGGCGATGGCTATCGAGTTAGATTGAGTTATCGTGCAAAGAATGGTTATGGGGCATATGGCGGCTTATCTGACCAAACATATAGAACGAACCTTGATGGCAAAGTTCTCTGGAATAAAGATTCAGATAAAGTAAATTGGTACAGAATTAAATAACAATATCATTCTGCACCATATTCGGTGCATCACCTTGGATCTGGCCTGAACGAATATAGTATTTATTGTTCACGGTGCCGGTGCCACGCACTCTGACAATACCCCCATCGATGAGTTGAATGATCGAAGTTGTGCCATCAGTACTGGTGAGCGTTCCCACTAATAGTGGGTCTTTGGGCAATAATGATTGAAACGCCAGCCAGCTGTTTTGAGTGTCTTCACCTAGTTTTATTTCTTGGAACACATCAGGAAATTTAGTCTCGATGGTCACGCCACTGACAATCGCTTTTGTTTCCACACCATCAACGGTCACACCCACAAAAGTACCAACATCAATAAACGGTATGGTTGTGCCATCCATCGCGGTTTTCACCGCACTAATTTCAGGTTGAGTATATTCACCGGCAAGATAACGTTCGCCAGCAGCACGAAGCCCGATCACATCCGTCATGATCGGATTGCTGACGGTTTGCAATAACACATCGCCCGCCGTGCCGTTCAAACGACAAAACCCAAGTACACCACCAATTTCAGCACCATGAATATAAATACCGTTGGCATATTGCCTGCTGGTATCACGCTCGGTGAGTTCTAAAATAGCGGCTTCAGGAATGGCTACATCAACCGTCGTGGCGGCAAAATTCCACGGCAAAACCGGATAACGCGGCATGATATTTAGCTCTTGGCTTTCGGTCGACGGCACAATCATTGCGCCCATGGTCAGTGCAATATCTGCAATAGCTTGAATGGGTGTTCTGTTTTGGTAACTATAGGCACCGGCAGTGACATTCCATGTAACCGCCGACCAGTTAATAGTCCAACCTGCAGGCAAATGCAGATCCGCCAATTGCTGAACCGTTAATAACGAACCTTGGGTACCGGTTGATGGTTGAAAGTATGGCCATGCTAGTTTGGCACTGAGTGATCGACCTGAAATGGTAATTTCTGTCTTACCAAAACGGCGTTTTTTCGCTTTTTCTTCAACAAATACATGAAAGACTTTACCATTAATGGTAATAATCAATTTAATGGTGCTGCCATCTGGTAACTTTTTCACTAATGGCAATTGGGCAGGATCTAGCAACGTCCCGCTGAACTGCCACGCAAAACTGTCCGCATCGAATTTGAGCGATATGCTGTCCATCTCGATGTCGGTTAAATCTTCCAGCGTGACGCTTGTCGTGTTTTCCATAATGTAGGCCCCTTTTGATGGGATTGTGATCGTCGTTCCTGTTGGCGGTAACGGATCTGGGTCTGGTCTTGGATAATCAATCCAGACTGATTTTCCGCGTGGCGGCCGTCTTGATTCTTCTACTATTACGCATTCTTTATTTTCGCGTGATTTTGTTACTTGTTGGCTTGGTGAGTAAAACTCTGATCTCGCTACCCCGAAGCTATGGCCGGTCGCCATGTTCACCTGGACACCAAAGCTAAAGTCGAACGCGTTTGTGACTGCGTATTCGCCTGGTGAATAATCAAAGGATATCGTATCCCATCGATCAGGGGTGTACTGGAACTCTAGCGGTGGCTCGGCATGTGTCGAGTGCAGGAAGTCATGCTGATTTGCTCCGCTATCTTGAATGCGAGCGTGCCAATCGCTAGGGTAGACCTTCGTCATTTGCTGTGCTATTACTTCGGTCGCTGTATTGAATATCGCCCCGTCGTCAATGCTGGCATGAATTATCCCCATGTCAGTTCTGGTTCCCTGGTCCCTGGCGATTGCTGTTTTAGTCGTGAGTTCAGACCCTTGGTCCTGCGATGCAATATCGGCAATGTCGATCCGGGTTCCCTGCTCGATATCTATCCCGGTTTTTGTTGTCTGCAGTGTTCCATCTGATTGCTGATCCCGTGCCTGGTGATCGATTCTCTCGCCCTGGTTTCTCGGCATGGCTATTTTAACGGGTGGCATCTTCGCCGTATCTTGCCAGAGCACGTTCTTGTTTGCCGTGATCCACCGGGTAACGTTTGGATCGTAATTGCCAATAATCCCGCCGACGGTATTGTCTAGCGTGAGGCTCTGAATGATACCCCGGTTCTGGATCAGCTTGCCGATAATGCTGGCTGTCGGTCCTTCAAGCGTTGCGGTTATGTCGGCAATATTGGGAATGTAAGCATCGAAAACGGCCGTTATACCATCGAGCGTTGCTTCTATATCGCCTTGCACAGCGACGTAACCATAAAGTGATGCTGTTGTGTTATCCAGCGTACTGCTTATCGTTGCCTGGGCCGCGTTATAGGCTGTGAACGATGCCGTTGCATTATCTAGGTTTGTTGCTATATTTCCTGTCGGATCAATCGTGACTCCAGCAGTGAAATCAAACGCTGTACTTGGTGTGTACGTTGTCCCATTAAAGCTAAACGATGTTATTGGCGTGTAATCGGCCACAATATCGGCCTAAACTGGATTAAGCGGGCTATGTGTTATCGGTTGCACCATTCGTTCGACGCACTCCCATGTAACCTCCCCATCCACGACGGTCTGTCCTGGCGTTGTCACCCATGCTGGCTCCGTTGCCCCTGTTGTCCCGCCCACTGTTGATTTGTAATAATATGGTGTTGAATTCGGATCTGTTGGGTATCGAAGCTGATTTATAATCACTGACATGCTTTGTTTCCACGGCGTACCCTGGTCTGCAACGACTGTGATCATGTGTGGCACGCCATTCGCAAAGCCTACATCAATGCTAAACGTTCCATTTGTTGTGTCTATTGTGCCTGTCAAAATTCCGTTATCAATTCGATAGCATCTGACGTGCCAGTTTGTTACGCCGAGTGTTTCGGTGATGGTGCCGGCTAAAATTTTGGTTAGTATTTCCTCGTAATATAGCGCGTCTATTTCGACTTGGGCTAATGGTCGGTTGTAAACTCTAAATTGATCCATATCAGCAATTAAATAGAATGGTGTCACACCATTTCGTCTTGCCAGCACTAATGTCGCAGTGAGGGGGCTTGTAGTTAGAGTGCTTATTGTTAATGAAACAGGCGCTCCATTAACAAATAGTGCGGGAGTTGCTGTATGTATAATTACGACATGATAATAAAGACCCGTAGTTAGTGTGGCATTGGGTGCATCCCATAGGGTTGTGGAATTGTAGTTTAAGATCCTAATGGATCCTGCTGAATTTATGTGTACCTCGTACCCTTCTTCCCCAAATGAATATAAGAATAACGTCCCTAGCGTAGGAACATTTAGCCAGAATGATAGTGACATATCTGCTAATCCTAAAAGCGTAGTTGTCACGGAACCAGCGCCACCAAATGATAAAGCCTTTCCTAAATAACCATCAACCTGCGTTGCTTCCGTTCCCACTAACGTGCCGTCGTAATTTCCCGTTTCGTCGAACAGTGTCGTGCCGCTTATGTTATCCATTGTGTAGTGGGAAAGTAAGCCATTTACAAGTGATCCTTCTGTGTATAGCGAGTCTACTTCTGCTTGACTTACTATGCGGTCATAAATGCGGAGTTGGTCTAATAAACCATTATAAGGTAACTCGTTGACCGAATCCGATCTTGCAAGCTCAATTGCTGTTCCAACATTACTCAATGCTCCAGCAATAGTAAGCGTCGAGCCTATTGCTGAATCGACGTATATAGTCCAGTTTGCTCCATTTCTAGTTAGCACTAAATGATGCCATGTGTTGGGTGTAAGTAGTCCAGATGCAGTTGGCATCCTTGTGTCAACCCATGCGCCGCCAATTGCAGATCTAAAGCACACTGCACCTGTCGCCATTGTCGTTAAAACCCATCCACTAGAGCCACCAATACGTTTTGAGATTATGCCCGCATCTTGTACTGTGGATTGAAATAACCATAATGATATTGAGAAACTTGCTGTGCTGAAATCAAAATCACTAGAAGTACCTAACGTAGCATATTCACCTACAGCATTAAAATTCAAAGCGTTCCCAATCAAACCCGCAACTGGTAGCGCACCGACTATAGTCCCATCGAATGATCCGGATTCATCTTTGAGTTGGTCGCCAATGATATTGTCCATCGTGTAGTGAGCGATGAAGTCGGTTGGTAGATAATAAGTCTCATTTAGCAGTGATGTTATTTCATCGACTGATAATGTTCTATCGAAAAATCTAAGCTGATCAATTTTGCAGGCTGTTGCATGATATAAAGATGTATGATTCGCTCTACCTAGATGTAGTGATCGTGTATTTGCCCCTGTTGAGAACGCTTGCGCGTAAGACGCTGTGTGACGTAACACTCCGTCAAGATAAATTCGCAGGTCAACCCCATCGCCGGATATTTGTATGTCGTAGTAAATATCCAAGATCAAACCTAACCCTGATGTTGTCGTCGTTATGATAGGTGATGTGCCGACACCCCTATCCATATCGAACCTAATATCGCCACCCGAATTGACAGCAATCATAAAACCCTTTTCTGCTGACGCGGCGGGTGTATTGGCCATAACTACGTTATTAGGAAGCGGTATTGCATCGAGACTCAGTTTGAACGATATGTGAAAAATACCGGTGTTGGTTATAAAGTCCCACAAATTCCCAATGTCAACGTAATCAGCGTCTAGTCCACCAAAACTCAATGCTTTTCTTATAGCGCCATCAACTTGGGTCACATCACCGTTTATTGTGCCATCTGAATAATTTGCCTCGTCATTCAAAACAGCGCCTGTGACGCTATCCATCGTATAGAATGCAACATGATCTAAAGGTATAGGCATTAAGGATTACCTTCTGTCAGTGAGCCGCTTAATATCTGAATAACGCCACCTATTCTGGCGGTCAGCGTGTTGAATATGATTGCTTCACCACTTGCCGCTATCCCGCATCCCATATCGGTTACGAACACTCCGTCTGTATCAAAAAACCTAGCCCATTCGATATCTTCGTCTGCATCACCGCTACTGTCATCTGCGATAACATCAAAAGTCAAAACGCCAGCCGTCGCCGTTCCGCTTGGGTTGGAAAGCGTCAGCGTGCCGATTAGCGTCTGGTCGGTCACCGCTACTCCGGTTGCTGGTCTTCCTGCCCCTGCTCCGTATAGCTGAACGGTTGCGTTCGCGCCTACTCCACCATCTAAAGCATCAATGATTGCCTGTGATCGTGCAGTTCGTAATGCTATTGAAAATCCTATACCCATGTTTGTATTTCCTATGGTGTGTCAATGTCGCCACGAACTTCTAGGCAAAATGTATAGTCGGTATCGGTTGCTTCGCCCTGGGCTATGCTCTGAATTATCCATGTCGGTGCGTTGGCCGCTATGGTATTAAATCGGAGTACGTTGCCTGATGACCAGCCGGCGCCCCAGCCGCTTATTGGTATAGTGAAGTAAGCCTGGCCAGTGTTTGGGTTTATCGGTGCGATTCCGGTACCTATGCTAACCCCCGTCAGGATTTGGCCCACGCTTTCTCCGATGATATTGACCGTGGTTGCTCCTGTGAATATGACCTGCCAGCGCTCCTGGATTGCACTTGCGTTATCAACTTCAATTGGAAACCCTGAGTTGTTGTACTGTGCCGATACCTGGCTTCCGATGAGCGTGTTACTCCATACCCCTGTCCAGGTCTGTTGGTCAAATGGTATCGATGTATGGGCGAATAAATCCCCATAAATAACCGCATTTGATACCAGCGTTTCGCCAACAGGGAAAACGTGCGTTAATGGTTGAGAAAGTGACAAGGTTCCGGTTATCTGCACGTCTGTCAAAATAGCCATGTCTTCGATTCTATCGGTGATGGTTAGTGGTTGTGCTACCCCGCTGAGATCCACCCAATCGATCAGTCCAGTATCGAGATCTGCCGTGTATCTTGTGGCCAGTATTTCTTGGTCTGCACTATCCCTTACAGTCAGTTTTGAGATCCGGCCTCGTCCCAGGTCGGTCTGGGTTGCGTTTACATAAGTTCCCGTTGTTGCCTGGTCGTGAAGAATGACGACTACGTCGCCTGGTGCGTATACCGGTATCCGGCCGTCTTGTGGTAGTCGAACTGGATCAAGTCCAAGTATGGCGCTATCAAGTGGCAGGAACGTCTGACTTACTGCGTTATAAAGCATCGTGTCTGCGTGAACTAGTCGCGGCTTGAATATCTCGCCGGCGGCAGTTATCTCGTCTACGTTATACCAATCTTCCGCCTCGTTTCCTGCCGCTGTAACCCAGATCCCGAACCGAATAGTGACCACGCCTGTTGCGTAAACAATAAAGCCCAGGATATCGGTTCCGGTGATGTGGCCAGTAGCATCTGAAACGCCGTTAAGCTGTCCGCCACCATCGAGCGGGCTTACCCGGAATTGGAACGACTGAACTTTGATCGGTGATCCAGGTATTCTGAATGTCACCTCATCCACGGGCTGTGTCGCTATTGATGTGACTAGTGATTTTAATGCCACGGCTGTTGTTCCGCCCTGGTTCCAGTTTGTAATGGTTATATTGCCGGTGGTGTAATCAATTGATCCGGCGTAAATGCCTGATCCGTTTAATCGATTTATATCAAAGAACACCTGGCCTAAAACGTCATAGTATCGCTTGCCTGAGAATTCAAAACTTACCGAGCCTGGCACGATGTCTTCTGCGAATTGGTTTGTTAGGTCAATCTCGACACTATTTGCTGTGAATACTTCCTGAACTGCCGCCGGTGAGTCAGTCGTTCGGTATCTTATTTTAACGTACCCGCTGGTATCATTCGGGTATAGCGATGGTGCTTCCACGTAACTGATACTACTCAGCACGTACTTAAATGTTCCCAGCACCTGTGCTGGCGTAGTCGCTATTCCGCCACCCATCCCTGTTCCATCTACTGGCTTTGTTCCGACTAGCACTTTATTATAAACCGGCTTAGGTATGCTGATTGTCACGTCTGGTTGCCATGTGATTATCGAATTAACGTAATCGATCGTGGCCAGCCCTGTTCCGCCCGTCTTCGTTAGCACCTCATTGCTCGCGTTAACAAATCCTCCCGCTCCGTCATCAACCCTTAACTCTATCGGATCCCTTGGATCTGGTATCAATTCTTCACTTGTTGTTAGTGCAGTGAAATCAGTAAACGTATTCCATTCAATCTCGACGCTGTTTGGCAATACGTCTGCCGTCAATAAATCGATTGCAAGGTTTCCACTTCCGTCTCTCGCTGGGTATGGGAATGTCTGCTCAAATGGTGTTCCGTACTGATAGTCAATCGTAAAACTTGAACCGCCTAGTGGCATTGTCGTTGGTGTAAATTCCACTGTTCCTTTTGCGTGGTTAACCTTTCCTGTTGCGTCACCCGTTAAGTTGCCGCTATTGTCTGCCGTTGCTAGTCGTGCTATTCCGTCATTCCATGCAATAGTCAGCGTTCCGCGTGCGATACCCTGGTTTGCCAGTGTGTATTTGTATTTAGGTGATTCCACTGCGAAGTTTGAACGGTTGAAGTAATTCGACCGCATTCCCCATGAAAGCATGATCGCGCTATCTGCATCTGGCATTGCTGATAATGATAATGAAATCGATCCGGTGACGTAGTTAATTGTTCCCGTGCCTATTCCTGCTTCCTGGCCGGATAACCCGCCGCTTGCATTGTCGTATAGTGAGTACCATTCCCCTAGCGCCATGAATGAGATCTCGACCGATCCCGGCTCTGGTGGTGGGTTAATATTGGTCACCCAAACAAAGCCACGATTTGCCGCAGTAACTGCAAGCATCGATGTGTCGGCTATTTTTACAGGAGCCGCCGCCGGTCTGAATGTGACCGTTTTGGATCCTGAATATGTTGGCGATGTTGCTCCGAAGCTGATCGTTCCTGCCGCGTAGTTAATGGTTCCCACTGATATGGCGCCGCTTTTCACCTGGCCACCGCTGTCGGTTAACGTGCCGCCTGGAACGGTGATCGATAGTGTTCCTGGCAGGCACGGGTTCCCCATGTAAAGGTTAAACCCTGGCACGAAACTGGTGCTTATTGAGAATGCTACGTTTCCATTCCCTGCGTCAATTAACTGAGCACTTGCACCGCTTGCGTCTGCATCTAGGATGGCTAGTTCTTGCTGTGAACTTGGGATCACTTGGCTATAAACCGTATCTACTTTTACGGATAGGTCGGTGTCGTTTGCTTGAACGGCCAGCGGTCTGGCTGAGTAATATTTGGCGGCATTTGCCACAACTGTCGTCTTGACCGATGCGTCTGGTGATAACGTGTCAAATCGGCTTATTTCACTACCAACAAAGTCATAGTTTAGCGTTTGTGATATCTCAATCGATAAAATCCGACGACTGAATGTTCCGCTATTATCGGTAAATGTTTGAACGCTTTCCTCTAGCTTAGTGATCTTTATAAACTGCGTCGTTGTTGCCGCTTTATTCGTTAAATAAAGAACATCGCCGATACCTGGTACTGGTGCTGTTTCTGATTGAAAGATTGAAATAATCCGGCTATCTTTCCATTGCGTTGCCCATAAAAACCCACTGTATGTTGCGCCTTTCGCCCGGTAGTTTTCGACGCGGCTTTGTGCTTCTGGTCGTCTGTCGAACCAATCGCCAGTATTAAATAAATTGACACCGATCTTCCCGTCGCCTGGTAGCTTGCTGATGATAACGTGCGAACCGAAGTATTTGTCCTGGGTTTGCGTGTTGACGCTTGGGAATACCTTCCGCATGTGAACGGCGCCATAAACTCTGTCTAGCGTGCTGATGTCTTCAAATATATTATTACTCTGGCCGTCAACAATTACGTTCCCTGTCATGCCGCCACCGCCCTCGGGAACGTCACTCATGGTGTCCGATTTTAATATTCTTATATCTTGCGTTTGAATGGGCATCAGTAGTTCCTAAACTTCAATAAACCTGAGTGTCAGGCTGTAATAATCATCATCTTGTGGATTCGCAAACGGTACGATTTGCTGAGCATCAATAGGGCTGGTGTTACGACGGAACATCACATTAAACGAGGTTCCGTAGTACGTTAATGTCATCACAAGATTGGCGGTATTGGCTTTGGCTAACAGCTGATCGAGTACCGATTTCAGTACCCACGCCGACTCGTTATCACCGACTAAGGTAATTTCACGACCTGCCGTTTTTGCCGCTTCTTGAATAACGGGCGCACCTGTCAATGAATAATCAAGTGACTGAACAACGGGCGACCAACTGTAACGATCAGGCCAATCAAGATCCGCCGGTAACGTGATGCCATCAAGTGTTATTGTCATCGTGTTACCGCCCCCGATTTACGGAAAATATCGATCATCTTGTTTTCGTCTCGTTCAGGGAATACGCCTGTCACAGTCTCACCTTTTGGATCAACAAAACTGATCGACACAGTTCGGCCTGAGGGTATTGCCTGAGCACCATTGCTGGTCGATGAAGAGATAGGTGATGAGCCGTTCTGCTTAGTGCTGCTTTGTTGCTGCTGATTGTTTTGCTGTGCGTCAGCCTGTTGTTGCACGATTATTTGCTGTTTCTTTTTGGCGTTTATCTTGTCTAACAACGACAGCGCTTTATTGTAGCTAGCCACCGCCTCTGCATTACCTTCCGCCTGTGCCTGAGCTATCTTTCCTTCCAGATCAAGTCGCCGTTGCTGAGCCTCTATCGCTTGAACTTTCAATTGATCGCCTTCTAGTCCGGCAAGCTCACCTGCAAGCCCAGCTATCACATCTTGAGCTGATTTTGTTTCATCTTTAAGAGCTGCCATCTTGCTCTTGGCTGCTGACAATGCATTTTGTAGTTTGCTGAGTGATTGATTATCTAGGTTCTTTCCGCCGGCGATCATTTGCTCCAATCGCTTAACATAGCCGGCCATTTGCTGTTCTGATGCGTTACCACTATCCACTGTATTAAGTACGCTATCTGCAAATTTATCAGCGTTCTCACTTGCTTCAAGTAGTCGAGCTGCCAACGTATTTACGCCGGCAAAGTATTGGCGTATTGCTTGAACACCTAGAATTGTTCCAACTCGGGCTTTGTTTGATATGTCGAGTGCTTTCGCCGTGGCTTCACCCAATCGACCCGTTATTTGTATTGATTTTTCTCTTTCGCGATGATGGTTTCGTTCAGCATCGTCTTGCTGTTCGTCACCGTCAGCATTTTCGCCGTTCAATTGTTGCTGTAATTGTATTTGCCTCTCTAATAACGCATTAACATCAGCCAACCTATTTTGAATAGCTTCGATAAGATCATTATATTCTTCGGCTGTAATCTTTCCCTGTGAAAAAGCATCTGTCGCAGCTATGCTTAAGTCTTCAAGTGCTTCTACGGTATCCGCTGCACCAATGTCCTTTCCCAAGTTTGATAGGAGGTTATTTATTTCTTTAATTGGCTTTATGAGTTTTTCAGCGGCGGCATCGATCTTACTCATCATTGCAAGGATTTGATCGCTTGTGTAACGACCTGTATTTGCCAACTTAACTACTTCGGCAGTAATCGCATCAATACCTCTATTATTTTTAATTTTAGTTAATGCAGCATCAATTGAAAGTAATAATACGTCACCTGTTGCTTCGGCTTGATTGGCAATAAATGCAAAAGTCTTGACCGCAGCCAACCCAGCAGAAGTTAAACCAGATTGTAGTAATTCAGTATCAACGCCAAGCCGTTTAAATGACTCTGACATTAATACGAGTTTTAGATCAGCCGTTTCAAGATCTGTTAAAAAGTTGCCAGCTAACATTTCTTCAGATGCCGCCATAAATTCAGCAAAAACGCCCGACGACATAGACGATAATGAACCAGCAAGCCCTTGACTACTTGCTGTCATCTCATCTAGCTTGGCTTTGAACTGTTGGCCAGCAAATGCACCCGCTACCATCTGATTCGCTTGCAAGTTAATTTCAGCCGTAACACCGGTTAAGGCTGATACATAGTTATTCTGGGCAAGTGTGGCTAATTCAGCCGCTGTTTTTACGCGCTCATATTCCTGTGTTTTTTGATTGAGTGAAATTAAACCAGCATCAACAGCCGCCTTCAAATCTTCTTCACTAGTGATCTGCAAGCCAAGTTGCTCAGTTAATGCTCGGTATTTTTCAGCAGCGGCCTCAGCTTGATCGGCGACTAATTGCTGATCTCTTGCTGCTCGTTCAGCACTTGTCGACCAGTCAAAATATTTATTAACTAAGGCTTCAATCCCAATGTACAACGCACCAATAGCAGTAACTAAAAGCCCAATCGGGTTGGCACGCATTGCAATGTTTAAGCCTATCTGTGCAAATTTGGCCGCTGTTATAGCCTTAGCTATTTGAAAAAAAGCCGCGGTATATTGAACAAATTTAACCGTGATAAAAGCGGCGACCATGCTTTTTATTTCTGAGGTAAAAGAAACGACGGTGCTAACAGTCGTTTTGATTGCTTTGGCCATTGATATCATGCCGTCAGCTATATCTTTGGCAAACTCTTTCAAACTGCCATCGGCAACCATCTGCTTAATAGTGCTTGAGAGTTCTTTTAGTTGGCTTTTGAAGTATTCCAATGCGCCCTGATCAGAAATTTCAGCGAAAAACTCAGTAATTTGATCTTTTAAATTTGAAACGACACTGGAAGCATTTTCCATCTGTGCCGCGGCGGCACCTAATGAGCTACTACCCATTTCATCAATGAGCGCCTTAATTGCATCTCGGCCCAACTCACCATCAAAACTCATTTGCTGTATTTCGGCCGTTGTCTTGCTTAAAGCTTTACTAAGCAGATCATAAACAGGTACACCACGCTCGACTAACTGCAGCGTTTCTTCAGCCTGCAATTTTTGCTTAGCCCATGCTTGGCCTACCGCGATAATAATGCCATTTAATTTTTCTTGGCCACCACCCAATTTGGATGATTGATCGACTAACTTTTGAAAGGTGCCATCGAGTGGGTCAAGACCAAACGCTTTGAGTTTTATAAATGAAGTAGCAACCTCATCAAGCTGGAACGGGGTGTCTTTAGCAAATTGTTTTATCCATGAAAATGCTTCCTCACCAGCTTTAGCACTTCCAGTTACCGCGTCGATCTGAGTTTGTAATGTTTCAAACTTGCTACCAGTATTAATTACACCTTCAAAAAAACCTTTAACAGCAATAAAGCCTGCTGTCGCACCAATAAAAGCACCAATGCGTGATGTTAGCGTTGAAAAGGATGAAGATAAACGCTCATTGCCAGCCACCGAGCTATCACTAGCAGGGCCGATTGCTCGGACACGTTCATTTACTTTTGCAATTTGTGCAGAAGCGAAGTCTTTTGCTTTGAGTAGAATCTCAACCGCTTTGCCTGCCATACTTTCTCCCAAAAAAAGCCACGGTTCCATAATGGAAACCGTGGCTTTTCGCGATTGCTTTACCTTTAGTTAGTGCTAGGCATTATCAACGCTTTGGTCAAGCAAAACAGGGGGGAAATTGGCTTAGTCAAACACCTCCATCGCCTCGTTAAGACAAATATTAATAAGCTGCACTTGTGCAACAAGATATTCAAAATTAATCTGTGAATCCGTGTTGTCACGAAACTCAAACATCATATAACTTAACACTGCTAGCCCTTGTGAAACGGTGCAGAATTTACCGCAGTCTCGTAACTGATCAGCGTTCATGGCTCACCCCCAGACCTAATAGGCCAATATCGGGCACTGGCTCACCTAATTGCTGGCACACTTGTCTAAGGCTCGCTATCAATCCTTCACGGGCAAACTGTGTTTTTACTTGGTCAAGTTTGTTGATGATCGAAATTTTCTGATAGCGGATCTGAACCTCCAACCCTGCTGAAATTTTATCGCGCCGTGAATAGTCATAAACCAAATTGGCAACAGCTTCTTTCACTAATTTAGCTTTGGGTTGATTGCTAGATAATACGACTGACATAAAACCGACCGGATGATAAACGCGAATATCGTAATTTTTTCCATCACCACCTGACATATTGACAGGTACTGAATAGGAATTAATGAATGGATTTCGCTCTAAAATTTTATCGATTGCATTTTGGGGATCGGCATATTCGAGAAATTCACCCATCGCTTTACGGGTGACATGCGGCACATTATCGACCATGGCGCATTCAGAAATGGAAAATTGCCCCACAGAAAGCGGGTTGAGATGATAGTTCATGGTTAATCTCCTGTATGGATTAAACCATCACCCTACTTCCAAACAGGGTGATGATTGTACGCAGAGTTGGAAGACCGGATACAGGCACCGGCGAACCCGAAGGCTCCCCCACGCACAACCACCATAATATTATGGCACAAAAAAACCGCGTGACGCGGCTGATTGGGCGTCCTGTAATATTCCGAAGCTTCCAAACTCCGACACTGGATTTTGCCAGTGCAAATGAATCATATCTGAACTGCGCTTTTGTTGTCAACAAGTCATTGTTGATTTATAGTGCATCAGTGCAAATATAAAGGAATATCGTATGTTTAAAAAGAAAGAAACAAACCTCAGTTACACCGAGGCTGTTGCCAAAATGAAAGAAGAAAAAGACAGTGGCAATGTCTTATTTACTGAAGAAGAATTACGTGTTTTAGGGAAATCTAAATCAACACAAAAAAGCCAAACTAGAAAACCAATTGGAGCTTCAAAAACCCTTAGCGCAAAAGAGATGGGGATAGCAAAAAGAAATATAATTCTAATCTCTAGCGCCGTTGTTGTTTGGGTTTTTATTTTATTGTTTGGCGGTTCAGAAACTACGGACAAGGAAGTGGCAGCGCCAGTCTATGTTGAAAAATTCATAACACCAACAGAAAGGATAGAAAGCCAATTTAGTGCGTGGGATGGCTCTCACCGAGACTTTGTGAAGAGAACTAAAGCAGTCATGAATGATCCCAGCAGTTTTGAACACGTTTCAACACGCTACGTTAATAAAGAAAATCACATTATGGTTGTAATGACATACCGTGGGAAAAATGCTTTCGGCGCCACTATCCTCGATGAAGTGATTGGCTTCTATACATTAGATGGCACTTATAATGGTGCATTAACACAGTAAAATAGCCCATCATCCCTAACAGGCTAAATCGTTTAACATTTCAGTTGGTCGGAAAACCCGACCAACCACTAGTGCTGGTTAACTCAATGTTTTACCAAGTTCAACCACATACGGTTGGTTTTTGCCTGTTTGTGTAACCATCGTTCCCGCTAAAGATAGTTCAACGAAATCATCAGACATAAAATCAACTTCGCCATCCGTAGCGACAACACCTTCATCCACATACACGGTTAAATCTTTGCCATCGGCTAAGTTCTGTCCGTCCAAGACAAATTCGCCACGTACTTCGGCTAATGTTGAACCGTTGATAGTTTGGCCTGTAATCGCACCATGCGCATAATCAATATGCAGTACAGCATCTGCAGCAATACTACCGCCAGAAATAGGCTTAACCCAGCCTAACGCATAGTTCAATTCATAATCGGTACCTTCAACATACGTAATGATATCGGCTGCATCTTTAACAATAACACTCAAAGCAGTGAGATTTTTGTTAGCCAAATCAACAAAGGTATCAAGTTTTGCTGTCACGGCTTCACCAGTAACCGTGCCGCCACCTACTGTTAACACTGATAAGTCACCCATCAAGGCCATCGCTAATGCAGGGCCATCGACATCGGTAATGGTGACTTTAAACTCTGTAGGTTGTGGCAATAAAACAGAGGCAACCACTTGGCCATATTTATTTTTGTCTTTTGATGTTGCTTCTTTTTTATCTGATTTAGGGGAGATACTAAAGGTGGCCACACCTGGCACTTTTACGCGGCCTTGTTTAGTACCATTAATAATACGATTTAGGTAGAGCGTACCTGACGCTAATACACCGGCCATTAGCCTTCTCCTTCAATTAAGCCACGTTTTGCCATCCACGTTTTTTGTGTTGTGGTGACGTCAATAGTGTCGCCTTTTTTGCACTTTTCACCAGCATGGGTGTGAGGTGCAACAAGCTTCACTTTTACTTTTATTACTTTTTTTTCAGGCATGGTATTGTCTCCTATTGCCATTGAACGGTAACGGCAGTTCGGCTGCCTACGCTGGGACGAAATGCATCGCCATCAGGTTCTGTTTGTCCGAGTATCACTCGAACTTGTTTGTTATTAACGCGGTTACTTCCAGCACCAAAGTCATTCAATGCTTTCATAACAATACCTTCGAGCTCTGCTAATTTCTCATAGCCTTTTGTGGGTGATTCGCTTTCGTCCCATTGCCAACATTCAACATAGAGTTGCTGACTATCTCGCGATTTAGGCTCGGTAGTTTTTGGGTCAAACGTACCGCGAATAAGCACTACCGTTGCACCTTGCGGGATCTTAGTATCAGAACCCACAACAATGGCCACGCCGTTTAATTCGGACGTGGCTATCAAGTGGTTATTTAAAGCCATTAATATATCGAACCACATTACAAGCCAGCCTCAGCAATTGATCTTGCAGCTGCTTGAGCAACAAGTTGATTGAGCCTTTGTTGTGCAAAACCACTATCAATAACGGGCTGTACAAAAGGTTGTTTACGCGTACCTTTGGCCAGTATTGATTTTTGGATAACCCATGCAAGATCATCTAAATTCCATTCGGGATTACGAGGCTGAATGCCTTTTACTTTTATCCAGGACAATAAAGCTGGGAAAGGCACATTACCGCCACCGCTCGTGCCCTCTTCAACATATTGAGCATAATCAACATGTGGTCCAACACGCCATTCCATTAACGCGACTTGATCTTCTTTAATGCTGTTGGTCAACGTTGAAAATGCCTTGGGTGAATTTTGTTTAAGCATGCGACCAACTTCAATCGCCGCTCGTTGTACAGCATGATCAATATCTGAAGGCATCGATTTAGTCGCCTTTTGCAACGCATTGACCACAACGCGATTATTCACCTCAACAACAAAACTACTCATCGCCGCAAGTCCACTTGTTTACTTAATAGTTCGACTAATGCTTGTGGTGTGCCACTGGCAGGCATAGAGCCCATACCGCGATGCAGTTGCAAAGGTTCAGTGACACCCATAGCCGCTAGTTCAGTCATGGCCGCTATCAATGCAAACAATAAAAACACATCACGATCGGCGGCTTTGAATGTCGTTTTAGTTGGATCTGCATCAATATGATGTGCGGCTAAATAAAAATAAGTATAACCAGAGCCAAACATGCTTATTTGTGAGCCAGTTGGTGCAGGATTAAGATTAATCATTAAGCCTGATTCACCTTCAAACATTGTCATTCGTGGCAACTTACAGTAACCCGGTTCCCACGGTTGAAGTTTTCCCTGACCCCAACTTGAAACTTTAGGCGAGACTAAATCATTAGGGGCTGGATAATCACTTTTACCAGCCACCAATGTTAATGTATCAACCAAGGTTCGCCGGCGAATACGTGACAAAGCCAAGGCGGCATTATTCAAATGTCGCTCATAATCGGCATTATTAGCTGACTTAAATTTACTATCAGCACTACCTAACGCGGCTTTGTGATCGGCTTGTAAATCAGAAAAGCTTAATGTGCCTGGCATGGTTAGCCTCGAATAAAGAAAAAAGCTAATGCAAAAACAGAGGTGACGATAAGCCACACGATACGTTCTGAGCTGCTGATGCGCGATTGCTGTTCGCTGTTTTTCACCTCACCAATTCGAATTCTATTTTCATGATCATCGACTTGGGTGCCAATCCTTTTGGTTAACATGTCCTGATTTTTTATAACGCTATCTAATCTAACCAATTCCAATAATGCTTTTGAGATGTCTTTTATATCGCCACGTAATGCACTCATTTGGTTATTAATGTCCGATCTAAGTCGCTCGATATCATCGCTCACTTAGTCACTCCTTTTGTTTTTTCGTAAGTCCTTGCGCCGGCATAACCTAAAAAGCCACTAGTAAATGTCCACCACAATGTTTCAGGGATAGCCTTAAATCCAGCATTAACATTGATATAGAACTGTGCCATTTGCTCAGGGAAAAAAATACCGACGAATGGAGCAACAATGACTAATAAGATCAACACAAAATAAAACACATACATGAAAGAAGGACGTGCACGACTAGTCCATGGATCAGGTGATTGTGCTTCTGCCAAAATGGCACTCATGCTTATTTCTAACGCCTTCAATTCACCTTGCTGTTGCAAAACTAGTAGTTCTTGCGTCGCTTTTGCTTTAGCTTCTGGATCAGGTATTAATTTATCAATCAGCTTTTCGCCAATACTGAAAATAGGTGCTAAAGGATTTAAATTCATAACTAAACCTGTGCCTCATAAAGTGAAATACAATTATTTTTGGCCTGAAGCTGTACTGTCATCTCAACCTCTATTGCTGGTTCATAATTATCTTGTCTGTCTCGCAGGTAATAACCCGCTAATAGACAAATTGAACCAAAAGCAATAAGCCAATAACGCCAACTATTCATAGCTAAAGCTGCTCCTCAGTTAACAATGTGTAACTGAATCGGTCACCGTAGCGTGTTGTCGACTTTTCAATTAACGCCATCAGCACATCAAAGTCAGCAGGATCAGCCATAACCTGACACCCAGCAGACCAACGATCGACGATGCTGGAAATGTAGTCTTTAGCTGAACGGTGAAGATTGATACCGAACAAGCCGTTTTGAATGGATTTAGGGTCGAAATCAAGCTTGTTATCTCTGTCGCCATCACGATAAACATCCATCGGCCCAACCTGCACTAACGCAGGATATTGACCTCGATGTAAGCCTAATTTCCAACAACGTGAAAAATGACCAGGAACAACAATTGCCGTACCATCTGGATTAATCGGGTTTTCTCGGTAGTACACACCCGGGTCCGTTGTTATCGGAAAGATAAGAATATTCTGGCAAATACCGACCGAAAACAGGACAACCAACACATCGTTAAATTCGTTAGCATCATTGTTATTCGACCGAATACCGACCAAAGTCAAATTGAAGTCACCCTCAAAAACGGGATAACCGTTTCTAAGTAGCGCTTCAATAACGATCTTCGATGTCAGTTGGTTAATGAGCGACATCTTATTCATGCTCACGAATATAGGCTTCAACACCAGTGATGAGTCCTTCACCGCCTTCATCAGAATCACTCAATGACAAATCAGCACGTTTTAAACGTTCTTCTTGAATCGCCTTGGCAAGGCCTGAGCGATTAGCACCTTCAAGCTCTAGTGCTTCAAGTTCTGTTAACTGTTCAGCACTTAGCGTTGGAAATATCTCAGCAATGTCCTTGATGCTATGAGCAAGAATCACTAACAATGGGTTTTCAATCACTGCTTGCTCTACCTGTTCGGTAGGCTCACGCAAATAGGCTGGCAAGGTGCTTTTATGAAAGTGTTTTGTTTCACCAGGCGCTATCATCGTGCTGCCGATATAACGCGGTATCTTTTCATCATTTTTTATTGCAATTATGTCTGACATGGTTGGTTCCTCATTCATTACAAACAATGCCTCGGCTAACGTGCAGCCGAGGCGATGTTTAACCCGTTAACTACGGATTAACCCGAGCAACTCGACCCGCAGCGCTATACAACACAATTGATGTGTAGGCCGCTTTAAGTTGCGTTGGTGTGTGTAAAACAAGGAACTGATCGCCGTAGGCTTCTTTCTTACCTGTGAAACGACCATTTGCATCTTTCTGATCTTGCATTTCACCCATGGACCAAGGTTTCATCATGCGAAGACGTGTTTGCCCACGTTCACCGATAACGACGCGTTGATCACCCATGTTTAGACCAGGTGTTGATGTTTTGAAGTTAGGTACATCTTTAACGCGACCTAGATTACCGTCAGTCGATAAGCTTGTGCCATTACGTGCGTTATTAGCACCAAACTGTTTAGCACGTTCAATTTCAGTCATCACCGCGCCCGACATTAAGCCGAAGTTAGCCATGTGATAACGGTCGTCTTCAATCACGTTTTTACGTTTGCCATAGCGGTACAGGAAGTTATCCCATGCAATATCAGCATCACCCGTAAAGTCAGTGCTGTAGGCATAACCATTCGTTGAGTAGCTGTAGCTCACACGCACATTATCAATGGCTGCAGGTTTTTGAATCGCACCTGCTTGGTTAACGATATAGACTTCACCCAAGTTGTAGTCCAACACGTAATAATTGCCAGCAGTTTGCGAGCCTGAACCGTCAAACGCTTGCAAGGTTGTGTAACCACTGACATCAAATTCAACTTTAACCGCGTTGGCCACGTTGCCAATAGCATTACCTTGCAAGTCAAAAATCGCACGCGGACGAACAACAGGGAAGTTAGCTAATACAAACACCTGATTAGTGCCATCTGTGCCTGTTAATACTTCATTAACAACCTCTACTGCACCGAATTCATCCGAGCTATTTAATACTTCATTAAAAATCAAATGCTCAGTATCTTCGCCAATAACACGGGCTGCATTCATCACGTTTTCAGAGAGTGCGTTATAGTCCAACATGCCATTGCTGGTTAAATAGCGAAGCTCATCTGATACTTCAAACGCGATTTTTTGTGGAATTGGATACGCTGTTTCAGATGTTTGAATAACACCCGCACGTTGAATCGCTTGACCTTCATAACGGCGTGTACTGTTTCGACCTGCAGCGGTTTGATCGCGATAACTATATGGCACCAATAATGATGATGCAAAGGCAGCCGTGCCTGAGTTAACAAACTGTAAACCAACTAGATTATGCAATGCTTCACGAATAACGGTACGTTCAACCACCGCCGGAACAGCGACATCAGACACAATACCATCACCACCCGCTAGCATTTTATGTTCAGCTCGAAGTTGAGCCGCGTTACTTTGGTCAAATTGTGCAAGGACCTTATCAACCAATTTTTGGTTTTCAGGTTGTAATGAACCGCCCGTGTTTGAATAGCGTTGTGAATCACTGCGATCAGATAAACCAAGACGTTTATCAATCGTTTCTTGCAACGATTTAACGCTGTTGCTGTCATCAATCGTAATGCGTGCATTGCCTGCCACTTGGTAACCCACAGCAGATAATTGCTGATTAATCGCCATTTGTGAACCGAGTGTAATTTGATGTTGTGCCAAAGCTTTAACTTGATCTTCAGACATTTCACCCGTCACCAAATCACCCGCACTTAATAATGCAGTAAGTTGCGGTTCAGCCAAGGCTTTTAAGCTTTCAGCACCATCTAATGCCGTTTTGAAAATAGCTTGGTTATCACTCAGTTTTTTGGCTGTCGCAGTTTGTGTTTCTGCTAATGTTCGAGCGTTATCAGCTAGAAGCTTCGTCACATCATCCATAGTTAAGCCTGCTTTAGCAGGTTCTGGGTTTTGAATGCTTAATGTGACATTTTTACTGCCAATGCTTTCAGATAAGGTTTTACCCGTTGCTTCAAACTGTGCAGCTAATGCTTTTAATTTGACTTCATCATCACCCAATGATGCGGCCGATGTTTCAAATGCTTGTGCCAGTTGCAATGCAACGGCGTTATCAAGCCCAAAGCTAGCCAGTGCGGCTAGTAATAGTTTTTTAAATTTATCCACGTTGAGATCCTCGTTTAATAATTTTGTAAGTCGTTCAGATATTAAGGTCATCGGAGCCCCATCCAGAGCGTCTTCAGATAATTGCACCCGGTCTAAATGCTTTATGACGGGTCTTGGTGTGAGTGCTGCGCCCAATAATGTCGGGCCATGTTGTTCGCGTTTTTCGTTATCTTGAAAGTTGTCGCTAAACTCTGCTGATAAATAAATAAAACCGCGTTTTTTAATGGCATCGATACCATAAGGCGTTAATTCCACTTCGCCTCGGAGCTTGTTTCCATCCAGAAACAAACGGCGAAAAAAGCCAGCCGCGCCATCGGAAGGCTTATGTGACACATCAAGCACAATGTCTTGACCAAACACACCAGCATCGAAGTTTTTAACCATGCTCAACAACATTTCACGCGTGATATCGAATTGACCGTAACGCGGGTCAAAAAAAGTACCGGTGCGAGTTATGGTTACAACCGTTGATGTTTTATCTTCACCTAACAGTCGAGCATCCACTCGATCTGATAAAAAACGAATCGCTTTAGAATCGTTTTCGCTTAATGTGAAGTGGCGTTGTTGTGTCATAAAATCCGTCCATAAAAAAAGCCCGACAAACCACGTAATGTGATTTGCCAGGCTTTTCGCTTGTCGGGTGCGTTATACCTTTTAGCAGTGCCTATTCTCCCCAGCTTGGTCAAGCAAAACAGGGGGGAATAATGGTTATTTGTAGCCTAAAAAATTCAAAAAAGTCAGCAAACGTTTGCCAACATGTTCGCCCCAAGTGTTTGGCGTTAGCGTCACTGGTTTCGTTATTTCCCATGGGTTTCTATTTGCCCATATTTGTTGGAGTTGGCTGGCTTGTTGGGGAGTTAATCCGCCACCTGTACTTGGGGGGAAATAAATTAAATCAACATTAGCAGTGGTAACGCTATGAAATAAGCCACTAACCATTAAAATTGGTTTTTAAGTGTTTACAGCCTTATTTTCCGATCAAAACAACCTTGGCTCTAATAACAGCTAACTCGTTCAGTGCTCCGCTTCGGGCTTTTAGTAATCGACTCACAGCGTCATATGACACTTCGGGATCTTTGGCTAATAACATGTTTTGAATAACGGTAAGTAGTCCTAATTGTTGGTCATATGTTGGTGCTGTAGCTGATGTAATCGTAGCGCCATAGCTGTAATCACGCTTAGCCCCGTTATCAGTCAATGCTTTAAATGCAGCTAACTCACTATCTAATATAGGGGTACGAGATAACGCAATGTAGTGCCCCGAAAATTCTATTGTGTAAAAAGAGGCGTCTGGATCATCTAACGCATCGCCTTGAGCTTGTACAACCGTCCATTTGTTGTCGGCATGTACAGCGATCGATGCGAACATCATCATTAAAATAAATATAAATTTCATATTGATACCTCAAGTTAATTATTCTTATTTAAGTTGCGTTTCGAGAGCATTCCCTCGCGTTTAATTCTTAGCCGCTCGGCACTTCTTGCATAAATTGATGGGCGAATTTGATTAAGATAGCGTTGCTCATTTTCTTTATGCTCTGTAGGCGTTAAACGTCGAATTCCATCGTTTATTGTTGGAGGATTACGCATAGGTATAAAGCGCCCTATCATCCCAAACATGCACTGATTCATTATTGCCATCAGCAAACTGCTCAAGTGCCGATCCATCCTCTTGAATGCTTATTTTCACAATGATCCAAGCAGCTGTTGAGGTTAACGTTCCTAAAATAGAATCGCCTCGATAAGCGCTGTCTTGATTTAGTGGTTCAAAAATATTCTGTAAAACATCACCTGACCCACCCGACCCTGCTGGACCAGCCGGCCCCATAGGCCCTTGTTGAGCAACTTCAATAACTTCAATCACCGGCGAAATCACATCGAAATAAACATCATCACGTTTTAACGAAACACTGACTTCGATAGTTTCTAAGGTCACATCGTCGGCTCGCTCTATAACAATGTTGTTGTTGGTAATATTGACATCAACCACATCATTTGCACCGGCCACAATGACCTGTTCGACTGCGTTGTTAATCACTAAATCAGTCATTAGACGACGCTCGTAATGAGTGAAATGTCACCCGTTAACAATGGCGTAACGACGGTGTCTATATCTTCTAGTTCAAAGCCATAACGAATTTCGCTTAACGCTAAATCAGCCGTCGGTGTGCCTGGAATAATGATTTGAATATTGTTGGTGCCACTACTGAGCGTAATACCATCAGTCTCAGTTAAATTAATAATGGCAATGTCATCACCGGCACGTTCTTTGGCTTTAAATCGTGCTTTCCAACCGGTTAAGTCATAACCAGCGCCGCCTTTGGGTCCATACGTAATCGTAATACGGCGCGACTTGCCTTTGAGCAAATCAAAATCAAGTTCTTTGATTGATAGTGGAAGTTTGTCAGCCATTGCCGCCCCAATAAAAAAGCCACAGTTCCATGTTCAGAACTGTGGCTTTTCGCGATTGCTTTACCTTTAGTTAGTGATAGGCATTATCATCACTTTGGTCAAGCAAAACAGGGGGGAATTTGGTTATTTATTCAACCCATAAGTAATAGGTACTGTCACCCAGTTTTTACACTGGCATTTGGCTTCTGCACCGATATCTAATATTTTCACTATCCGGCTTTTGATAACTTGGCCGTCAAAAATCACACTTCGGCATTGCTTGCAACGGACTTGTGGTCTGATTGATTGAATGGGCTGGGAGTTTGTCATCATTATAAATTACGACCGTTGGGAAAATAATCACTTAAATCTATGTCAGGATCATTGTTCTCTACAGCAAGGTTGATCTTGTTAATAAAGTCGTCGTTCATTTCATCTTCGCTAGACAACCCGTCGAAATGAGGTGGCCAACCAAAGGCGTTGAAGTAACGCTCTGCAGCGGTGAAATACTTGTCTTTTTGTTGTTCACTCATTGTTTATTATCTCCCTATATTTAAGGGTGGTATCTGGCATTAAGTATACCAGAAGCTTATGCCAAAACGGTTCCTTGGCGCCGAGTAAAGCCGTGTAGTTGGCAAATACTTCCGTTGTCTGATCGTAAGTTGATTTGTAATAGCTATTTGAATGACCACCATTGCCACCAGGACCATGACCGGCTAATTTGTTTTTAGATGCCGAGCCAATTAAATCAGAAAATTTACCAACTAAGCCTTTGTCGTAAGTGCCTCTTCTTTCTTTATAATCGGTGCCACTAATGATGTTCATAAAATTATAAACATCTTTTCTTTTTACTGCAGTCAGCAACTGTGCTGTTTTTATTTGCCCGCCCATTGAGTCGACATCGATTAACGTATCAGCTAACAAACTTTGCTTAACCTCATCTAGCGATACACCAATATCCTGTGCCAATTCTTGCAGTAAGCGAGCGCGACCATCAGCACCAGCTTCCACAAAATCATTTAAAGCATCACTAATCGCCTTGGCATTGGCTGTAAACAGTGCGCTTTGTTTGTTACTTTTTCGTCCAAAGCCAGAAAGCTCGATAATATCTTTTATCTCATAAGTCATCGGTCTGACAAAATCAGGTAACGAGGAGCGAAATAAAGTAGGGGTTGAATGCGATGCACCCATAACATTATCAAGAAAATGTCCATATTCGTGGCGCCAAGTCCCAACATCTTTTCGTTCAAACTTTCCACCACCCATGGGACGACTAGCATGTATTTTCTTTTGAGCTGTTGAGTAATATGCACCGCGACCAGGATCATCGATTAAGCCCTTAAACTTAGAATCGTGCCGACTAATAGCGCCATGAATAAGTGTGGATTCTGAAAAGCTACTTTCATGCCATACCGCTTGTTGTGAATTTTCACGCCAAGGTCTAACGACGCCGGCCGGCGGTACTGCTTTATTCGCTAAAACAGGCATATCCACGCCTGCTTTATCAAGGCGTTTTTTAAGTACATTCCACGGTGTATTAATGGCATTTTCTCTTAATCTGCCCTCTCGTAACATCCAACCTTTATTGAACCCTAACACGCTATTTTGACGTTCAATGGGTTGCTGCTCTAGCCAACTTATACGGTCTGTTTTACCCGCTTTATCATCTGCAGTTACTTCATCACTAAAAACAGCTTCGACATAACTGAGTGTATTTGGGTGAGCCGGCCATGGGTTTTTACCTTCAGGATAAACACCTGGTCCTAAACCATATCGGTTGACCCGGGCATGCATATCGCAAACATCAAGCCGCGGGTGATTCGGTGACAGCAAGAAACGTGTTCCAATCACATCGGGATGTTTAAAAGCCGATGCTTGGTATGCCGTTCCATGAGCACGATTAATTTCAGTTCGAAATAAACGAAGTGCGTTGGCATAAGGACTGCCATCTTTTTTTAATAATTGTGAAGCGGCATTTTTACCGACACTTGTCGCGCTGGCATTAGCCATTTTACTTGCAATGTCACCAGGAACTGATTGACCCGATGAAATGAAATCAAGCGCGGCCTTGGTGGCTGAATGACCTTGAATAACGGCAGATTGAATCGCATCACCGACCACTTGTTTAGCATGGTTATCAATTCGCCAAATTCGGTCAGAGAGTTGCAATCCATCTTCAGCAATAAATCGACGAACAGTTTGCACAGCATCATTCGCAATTTGTGTGACTGGAATACCAATCGATGGACCCGTTAACTGAAAAGGCACCACAGCCAAAGTGGCCGCATCGATCATTTTATCGTCAAGTAGTTGATCACGTGCTTGATGCAGAGATGTTAATCGTTGATTTGTTTGCTCGAGTAAATTGTTCATCACCTCAAGCCGCAATGTTCCATCCGTTCCAGCATAAGATTCAATAATGAGACGAAGATCATCAGCTGATTTTTTATAAAGCTGTGTAAGTTTATCAAGCGCTTTTCCATCTAACTTGTCAGCCTCACGCCTCGCAACATTAGATGCACGTTTAATTGCCGCTTTTACTTTGGTACGGTTATTTTCAGCCATTGTTAATGCTTGTAGCTGATTCACCTTTTGGCTGATTGCCTGGTGTAATACTCACATCACCGCCGAGATCATCGGTTTCTTCAGGGTATGGATTATTGCTATTTAGTTCGGCTTTTCGTTGTGCCAATATTTCTGACGGATTAAGTCCTGCTGTTTCCCAAACTGATTCAAATGGCACACCTATAGCTCGGTGTTTCAATGCCAGATCAGCACGTTGGTTTGGTGTGTCGGTACGACGTTCACTGAATACCACGCTAAAACTGTATTGATCAGGATTAATGCCATTGAGTAATAAATCTAATCGAAATATTTGGTCATATACTGATGATTGAATATCTTGCATCGAATCTATCTCGTCGAAATAATCTCGTTTTAAGTCTTCAAGTATGTCTCTCGCTAAATCACCGGTGTAACCGAATAGGCCTTTCGGCGCTGGTGAACCTGCATAAAACGTATCAAGTAAATAAGCCACATCGGCTATTTGGTCGAGATTAGCGTCACCTTGCAACGCAGTAACACTGCCTTTTTTATTCAAATAATAATCAGTGGTGATTTCGCCCTGTTCAGCTTCAACGGTTTCTCGATATGCTTTCAAGTCCTCTTCTGTAGCACCTTCAAGCACGTGTGCCATACGTAGCGGTGCGCGCTGACGACGACGAATAACTAAATCCTGCTCGGTCATGCGTAGCTTTTTCCATACTTCACGGTTAGCATCTAAATACGGTCTACCCATCGCGCCCATATCGTCAAAGCTATCTGGATCAAGTCTAGCTATTTGCAGTTGCCATAACGCAAACGAGGCCATCGCTTGACCGGTTGTTAAATCATATTGATCGTAAGCGTGATGAACATCTTTAAACTGACCATTCCGATCAACGATTGGCAATATCGTTTCAGAAGGCATTCGCACCGCGCCGGCAACACGATTATGTCCATCAATGACAACTTGGAGTGGTAGATTTCCTTCCATTGCCAAGGCTCTAGCATCTGAATATAGCTTTTGATGTTTGTCGAGATGTAGTCGAGCCTCAAATGCCTTCCATAATTTAATAATGCGTTTATTTTGGCTCGTTATTTTAAGCTTAAGACCACCTTTTACAGCCGTGTTCGCCATGCGTTTATGGATCTTTTTAATCCGGCCATCCACGCGGTCCATGTCCCGTAAATCAAGTATGGCTTGACGAAGATCAGGATCAACCCACATCTGACGATATAAGTATTTCATGCCATTTTCAGGCGTCGAACGACTACCTCGTTCAGTGGATGGGAACCTGTCACCTGGCAATGGGTTTTCTTGCTGTGTAGTAGGTGATTCTGTTCGACCGAACATGTTTTTAAATGAAGAAATTATGCCCATATCAACGATATCCTATTGTTCCAGCTGCAGGCGCAGCCATTAGTTGTTCACGTGTTTGAGTGCGCTGTGCAATCACGGTTTGAATGCTGCAAATTCCTTGAGTAACTAATCCCCACACGCTGGCCATTGCCGCATCAAATAAATCGTCACCCATCTTGGTATTAGCCCGCTTATAACTGGCGTAACTGGTTTTTGTTTGTACTGGAATGATGTTGGGGAGTTGCCTGACTAATTCTTTAATGTCTGCCAGTTCGGGCGTTGTGTCGCTATCATCAAAATACGGAATGGCTGCTTGGTTATTGTGGAAAATGCTTCGTAACGCTTGTGCCATTGAATGCTTGGTCATGCCTTCGAACCGTATCGGAGAAAAAGCCCACTCTCCCCAGGTACTGGCCGTGCTATCGCCATCACCAATGCTCCGCCGGTCGATAGTCGTTAAGCCTTCGGCATACAATTCATCGTTAAGTTGAGTGAGCATGCCAACACCATAGGCATCACCCATAGCAAAATCAGGCATGAAATACGCCCAAAAGCCTTTTAAATCTTTCTTAACCACGCCATCATCGGCGCCTGCAGACCATGTTTTAGCAAAAATAATGCAGGTAAAGTTACCAATCTGTTCAGTCACCACTAATGAATGTTTTGATGACAAAGGGTCTTCACCATGACCACCGGCATCGTAACCAAACGAAATCATGCCGCGTTTTTTGTATTTCATGCCTGGCATCGGTTCGGCTAATTTAATGCTGGCAGCTAAGCCGACAGACATCGCACGTCTTACGTGTTTTTCCCATATCAAGTTTCTGGCAGAGATATTCATGCACAATAATTGACGAAGGTATTCATCTGGTGAGAGTTGTGTACGCATTCGCATAACAAAGGCTTCGTCTAAAATTCCCAATTCAAGCCCAAGATACATATTGACCGTTGGCAATACGTGGTAAAGGCCACCATCAATCATTTCAGTGAGTGTGTCAGCACCTTTATAAACTCCGGTTATGCGTAGTTGTGGGTCATTAATGGCCGTTTTACTAGCACCTAATCGACGATTTGCACCCATTGTTAGTAAGAAACGTGAATTCAAACGGTCTGCAGGTAAATCATCAACCTCTTCAATACTGGCAATCGTTAAGTCATCACCATCAATTTGAGCCATGATGCCATAAGCTTCGGCACCTGAACGGTTATCAAACTGGTAGCGCGTATCTGACATCTGTTTACGACCAGAGCGATACATCAAGTAAGAATCCAATATGGGTGAACGTCGAATGGCATCAAGATGATAATTCAGGTTCGTCAGTGCTTGTTTTTCACGCGGGGCAATAATACCAAGTGATTGATCACCATTAACCGCATTGTATTTCAATAAATACATCTCTTTTACAGCGGTTTTACCCGTTCGCCGGCAAGAGAAATCAACCGTGTTTTTGTGCTGGTCCATTTCGATGCACTTGAGCACTTGCATCGAGTCTAATTCAACGTTGTGAATGTGTTTATGCCAAAGTGCATGATCATCTTTGAAACGCAATATTTCACGCTCAGCAATGCTGGCCTGCTCAATACGTTTTTTCTTGTTAACCCGTTCAGCCACCTTTATGCTCAATTACAAAGGGATCGTCCTTTACTCTGCGTTGTGAGTTTTCGATCAGTTTCTGCAAATTAGCCATTTGTTCAGTTTGTTGCTTCTGGTAACCAAGTAAGGTTTCGCGATCTTCTTTTTGTTCAGAAAGATGACCGATCACCACATCATTACCCTCGACCACTTTGGCTGTCATGCCCATATCACCCAGAGACATGCTATTACGTGAAATAAATTCAGATAAAACTTTTAATAATGGATGAGCGTTCACCTCTTCAATAATAATGTTATCTCCATAAGTGCCAGTGTATTCGGCTAGTTGAAACTTACCCTCTTTATCGATGTAATATTTAGGTGTTTTCAGGGCTACCCCATCACTTGCAATCGCTAAAATGATGTCATCAATGATCGCCTGAATATTCGACTGCAAATCAGACCGGATATCTAACAATAATGATGGATCACGCGACTCGAACGCTATTTGATGACGCATAAACAATTCAGTACGTTTCATGCAAGCAACTTGCGGTCGACAATCATCCCAATCAATCTGGCAACTAGCACAATGTGGATATTGACCAGGCTTAGCAGGGAAATAAGTAGCAACACGCGCCTTTAAACCATGTTTCATCGCATTAAAACGAGTTCGCAAGGTCTCTTCTGGTGTTGGGTGTCCGGCTAAGTTTTCAGTAGTGTTCTGCTTGCCTTGTTCGGTTTTGGGGCCTGTATGTTTGCCATATGAGGCCATTAACGCCTTTTCCCATGACGCTTGACCAGATTCAGTGCCACATTCAGGGCAATCAGCAAAATATTGATAGGCATGATCGCGTTCAGGAGCGTCTTCAATTTTGGATGGAGACACGGCGAATTTATGCCTACATTCTGGGCATGAAAAGCTGACCGATGTCAGAGGGGAATTTAAATCGCGGTTTTTAGCCATGTTGAACATTAAAACAGGTCAACACAAGCAAAATAAGGGGGAAGAACGACTACTTAATTAGCATTATATTGCCTAATTAATCGACTAATATGGTTCGTAGTGATGTCGTCACCTAGCGCGTGCATGACCTGTTCTTTGATCTCTTTAGCCTTAAGCCCATTACCCGCCAATGCGACAATAAACCTGTTGCGTTGATATCGCATAAACGCGTCATATCGAGGCACATAAACGCGATGGCCATCATCACTGTTTAATGCTTGGTTGCTCATGCTTTCCCAAACCACAAGAAAAGCATCAAAACCGATGTCTTCGGCCAAGCTTCGCCAGAAACCACTAATCCCCATATCGTGCAATTCACTAATCCGCGGATCGCGAGATTTTTTTTCTGAAACTTCAAAAGTAGTGCAGATATCTAGGTAACCTCCCCCCCTTGGGAGAGATCGAGTATCGCTATGCCGTGCCCCCACCCCTTGGCATTGGACTTCATTAGCAATCATTTCCGTGTTTGAACTGCGTCTTACTTCTATATCAGCCATTGTGAGCCCTCATTCTTATGTGCAAATAAGTTAATGAACTGCGCTTTATTAAATAAAGCGCAGTTTGTACTTCCAAGCGTCTGTAGGCTTTAGCCCGTTTGACTGGTCATTTCGTGTACAGCTCACAACTACTCGCAAACACACATACTTACTAGGTTTAAGATAATAACTAAACACACGGTATATGTTTTCCAAGCGTCTATTACTAACAAAGAAGGTGGGCATGGCATTGATATCCTATAAATTTAGCGGTTTAAGTGGGCGACGAGATCGGATACTGGTGTGCGTATCTTGCCGAGAGGATTAGCCCTATCAACTTCAGCTGATAACTTACGCATGGCAGTGTGAGCATAGATGGCTGTTGTGTCGGCATTCTCATGTCCCATCAATGCCTGAGCGTTTAATATGTTCACATCACTCTCGAGTAATTCAGTGCCATATAGATGCCGTAAAGCATGTGGGTGAGCAAAGGCAACGGATACACCTGATTGCTTAGCATATTTGGCTAACATGTCGTTCACTGAACGTGGTGCGAATCGCCTGTTCTCTCCACGATATTCATGCTCAGGAACAAAACGGTTCCTTATTGATACAAATAACACTTGATCGCCATTAGGTAACAATCGATCAATACTTTCCAGCTGCTCATGGCCAAGATAAGCACGTAACAACAACAGAACCTCAATTGGTGCCGGAATAAGTCGCTCCTTGCTGCCTTTTTCTTTAGCCCTGACAACCAACCGTTCTCGTCCAGTTTCATCAGCAGTAAATATAAGACTAGATTGATTAAGATCACACATTCCTGACACGCGCATACCGCAACCAATCAATAATGACATCATTGCAGCATCACGAACGCCTGCAAAGGTGTCTAAATCGGCTTCACGTAATAATTTTTCAGCATCCTGTAGTGAAATTGATCTAGGTAATCGCCGCCCAATCGATGGATGAGAGAGACTGCTCGACGGATCACTTTTAACAAAGCCTTTTAGCTTAGCCCAGGAGAAGAAATTACGAATAGCAGACACTGCAGCACTTCGACTTCGTGAAGACAAACCACGATCGAACAAAAATTTACCACTAAATGATTCTAGTAGTCCTAAATCGACGTCACCAATATTTTTACCATCCAAAAAGCCATTAAAACAGTCTAAATAACCACGATATTTAATAATCGTCGCTTCAGAACGACCCTTATTTAATGATAACCATTCTAGCCAATCTTCAATTTGTGAATCTAAATCCATAAGACACCAAAACTAGGTAGGGGCAGCGCAACTTGCGGACCTGCGGATTAGGGCTAATTATAACATAACACGCTGATTTATATAGCAATCATTCCACACAAGTTCCCGCAACTTAACTGCGGGGACGGAAATAACTTGCGTGGATTGAAAAAACAAAAAGCGCAGTTCGTTTTTAACCTGCGGAACGTATTTTTCTCCTATATTCTTATTTCTTCTTTTCTTTCAAAGAGATAAATATATAAATATATGGGGGTGAAAAACAAACAAGCGTGGATAAAAACATAAACCGCGTGGGAAATAGAGTGAATTGCGTGGATTTAAGAAACGTTAAAAAATAAAACTGCTCAAATATCAACAGCATAGCTCAACACCCCACGCAGTTCCGCAAGTTAAGCCCACCACGCCTCACCAGCCCCAGAGCGTAGCGTCTTTAGAGAATCACTTTTTTGGTGATTTTCGTCACAATTACTCGGTTGGGGGTGCGGGGGAATAGCAAAGGTAAGGCTTGGTTGGCCAATATAAGTAATGAATGTGCCAATGGCACAATATTAATAGATGAAAAAGGCGAGCCTAATCGATGAAAAACGGAGGGTTCTAACTAGCCTTGCTGGGATCCAAACGCACTACAGAGAAAGAATTAGCGTCAATAAACTGCACTATGATTAAAGATTTACGACAGAAATATAGTCTAGTGAGGGGGTAAGCCCGACTCCCCTTGGGGACACCATATATAAAAGGCTTAGGTATTTTACCCAAGCCTTTTTTATTGCCCAAAACTCAGCCCCCCCCCCCCACGATATTGACATAAACTACAGCAAACAGCCTATATCAATGAACGCGCCGCATTAAGAATACGCCCAATATGGCAAAGACCAGAGTAGGCAAGGCAGCCGTAAGCCACGGTAAGATGCCAAACACTATCCCAAGATGTTGAAAACTCTGATTCAATAAATGAAACGTTATCCCAACTAACGCGCCGACTAATATACGACCGCCAATAGGTGCAGAGCGCAAGGAACCAAATACAAAGGGTACGGCGAGAAAAACCATCACAGCGGAGCTGATAGGCATCATAATTTTCATCCAAAAGGCTATTTCATACTGTGCGGCAGCTTGATGATTGTCTTTTAAATAGTTTATATAATCTAATAGACTCCAAATGGGTAAAAACTCAGGTGGCACCAGCACAATATTGACCATCCCTGGGTTAAGTTGCGATCGCCAAACGGCATGAGCTATAGATCGAATTTCTACTCCTTTTTCATCAATCGTACTTTGTACTACATCAGATAATGCCCAAGTTGTACCTTCATAATAGGCTTCTTGTGCTTTTGTCACTACTCGTAATCGATGTTGTTGGTCAAACTCATAAATCGAGATATCTGCAAAACGGCCATCAGGCTGAATAGAACGAATATGATTAAAATGCAGGCCATCACGTGTCCAAAAACCATGTTCTGATCGAGAACCCACCGTACCTGTCTGCGCTGTAGACTGGATTTCACGTGCCTGTTGTTCTAATGGTGGTCGTAATATCTCACCTACAAATACAGCCACAACCATTAAACAGAGAGCCACAATCATGACCGCTTTATTAATCTGCTGTACTGATACTCCCGCGGCACGCATTGCAACTAACTCACTTTGACTGGCGAGGTTACCTAACCCTAGAACACTGCCTAACAGTGCCGCTATCGGTAACAGTTCGTAAATTCTCCCAGGCATCGACAATAAAATATAACTAGCGGCTTCTTTTAGGTGATATTCACCTTTACCTAAATCTTCAAGCTCAGCTACAAAGTCCATGAAAGTATATAAACCCAGCAATATCAGCAGTACTAATAAGGTGCTGGTTAATATTGATTTAGCTATATAGCGCTGTAATAGCCCCATCATACAGCTCCTCGATTAGGTCTTAGTTGTAGCCAATAAAAATGAATCTTCTGTCGATTCAACATCACTATTAACAACAAAATCATCACTAGATGTACCCAAACGAGACCAACCCAGGGCGCCATTACACCTTTTGTCACCCAAGCACGTGTTACACCCAATAAATTGCTATAAATAATGTAGATTAGTATCGCGGGTAAAAATCCAGCAAAGCGTCCTGTTCGAGGTCCGTTATTAGCAAAAGTCAGGGCCATTACACATAAAATTAGCGTCATTACTGCCGCTGAAATCCGCCACTGTAATTCGGCTAAATCTCGTGTGGTTCCACGTTGCCATAATAGACTTGAAGGCAGTGATTTAAGATACTCAGCAAGCTGCTCTTTTTCGCCAGTTTCAACTAAAATACTGTGTGTTTCGAATCGAGTAATCGTATAGTCTTGCTGTCCAGCTTTACCCTCATATCGATAACCATCTTCTAACACCAAATACTTATTATTAGTCTCGGCATCAATTTCAAACCGTCCCCGACTTGATCGAAAAACTAAGGGTTTAGGCTCACGATGAATTTCAATGAAGACCTCGACCATATTGAGGTTATCCTCACTTAGCCCTTCCGAATAAAATGTCCAGTTACCATCGCGACTTTCCTTGAAACTACCCGCAATCAAACCTGCGGTATCTGCGGATAATTTTGATTTTTGCTCTAGCGTATTACGATTGGATAGCACATCAGGCACGATAAAAAGTGACAATGTAGCAATAATTAATGACACGGTACCGGCAAACAACAGCACATTTCGAATAACGCGACGGCTGGAAATGCCACATGCCGAGATGACCATAAGTTCATTATCGGAACTCATCCGACTCAGTGCCAACATAACGCCCAAAAAGGCACTCATGGGTAATAGCACTGGTAGCGCGCCTAGTGAGCTGTAACCCAGTAATGTAAAGATAACATCGCTAGGTAAATTACCAACAGCTGCTTGCGCTAGATAGCGTGCAAAGCGCGTTGCTACAAATATCAGCCATAACACCGCTGTTACCGCTAACAAGTTAAGCGTAAACTCACGCATAAAATAACGGTCAATGATGGTTAGATAAGAATGAAAAAATTGTCGAATGACGGGCATTATTTAATGGTCTTAAGTTAGAATGGTCAATTTATGGATGCGATTTACATTGCAGTCTAAATCATCTAGTGCAAACAGGCACTATTTCACAGGGGAAATCCATGCAGTATTTTGTCACAACTGAAGCATTGGCAACACAGAAATCTGATTGTATCGCCGTTGCTGTTTTTGAGCAGGGACAATTAAGTCCTAGTGCTAAAACACTCAATGAACTTAGTAACAATGCTATAAACCGAGTCATTGAACGTGGTGACATCTCTGGTAAAGCGGGACAAACTGTATTATTACATGAGCTCGCAGGTATTAATGCGCCACGTGTATTACTGGTTGGTTGCGGTAAACATGACAATACAACTGAGAATGACTTTAATACTGCCGTTACAACTATGACCAAAGTACTTAATGAATCAGGAGCCAGTAGTGCTACAAGCTGTTTAGCTGAAGTCACTATTAACACTCGCACAACTGAGTGGAAAGTACGTCAAACAATGATTACTGCAGGTTCTGCACTATATAAATACACACAAACTAAAAGTAATGTTAAACCACCAGAATTACCTTTAGAAAAAATAGGGTTCTTGGCTCAAGACAATGTTCAAGATATCGAAAAAGCGGCGCAAGCGGGTTTAGCCATTGCAAAAGGTATGGACTTAGCTCGTGAGCTTGGAAATTTACCGGGCAATATCTGTACGCCTCGTTATTTAGCAAATCAGGCTATTGAAATTGGCCAAAAATTTGCCTCTGTTACCACGACTATTCTTGATGAAGCTGAAATGGAAGCGCTTGGTATGGGTTCTTTATTATCAGTTTCTCGTGGTAGTCGTGAGCCTGCAAGACTGATTACTATGAGTTACCAAGGTGCTGGTGATGCCCGCCCTGTCGTCTTAGTCGGTAAGGGTTTAACATTTGATGCCGGTGGTATTTCTCTAAAGCCTTCACAAGGCATGGATGAAATGAAATATGACATGTGTGGTTCAGCTAGCGTCTTTGGCACAATCTCAGCCATTGCCGAGCTAAACTTACCCATCAATGTCATTGGCGTCGTACCAAGCTCAGAAAACATGCCAGATGGTGATGCCAATAAACCGGGTGATATAGTCACTAGTATGGCTGGTAAAACTATTGAGATCCTTAATACTGATGCTGAAGGCCGTTTGATTTTATGTGATGCCCTAACCTATAGCGAACGTTTTAATCCTGAAATCGTTATTGATATTGCCACATTAACAGGGGCGGTTATTGTAGCATTAGGACGTCAAGCAACCGGCTTGATGGCTAACAACCAAGCATTAGCAGATGACTTATTAAAAGCAGGTAATGATAGCTATGATCGGACATGGCAACTACCTTTGTGGGATGACTACCAACAGCAATTAGACAGTAATTTTGCTGATATCGCTAATGTCGGTGGCAAGGAAGCAGGAAGCGTAACGGCAGCTTGTTTCTTAGCACGCTTTACTGAGAAATTCACTTGGGCTCATTTAGATATCGCTGGTACAGCATGGAACAGTGGTAAAGATAAAGGCGCGACAGGTCGTCCTGTTCCTCTTTTAGTTCAGTATCTATTGAATAGAATTGCAGATAAAAGCTAACTTTCTTCACTATGACACGTGTTAGTTTTTATCTTTTAAAAGGTTCTGTAGAGCATGATCGGCAGGTATTTGCCTGCCGATTAATTGAAAAGGCTTATAAGCAAGGCCATCATATATATATTCACACAGATAATGCTGAAAAAGCCGAGCAAGTTAATCAAATCTTGTGGTCATTTCGTGCGGATAGCTTTGTTCCTCATCAATTAACCGATAGGCCAAATGCGGATACTTGTCCCATATTAATCGGTCATGATACTAAACCACCTCGCTTAATGGATTTACTCATTAATCTAGGTGCTGAACAACCTGTTTTTTTCAGTCAATTTGAACGAGTTGCAGAATTTATCAATGATGACGAACAACTGAAGATCATGGGCCGAGAACGTTATCGATTCTATCAGCAACGTGGTTATGAACTTTCTACTCATAAAATCTGAATTTTGACTTCTAAATAAAGTCACGCCAAGCAAAATCAAATAACTAAAAAGCGCAACTTGTCATTACTGGTCTCGGTTAAAGTAGCCGGGGCTATCTTGATTCAAGACTAATAATTCCTCCATGCTTGCCGTATCGATAGGTCGACTGTAAAAGTAGCCCTGTCCATATTGGCAACCTAAGTTTGTTAAAGCTTGATGTTGTGATGCATTCTCTATTCCTTCTGCCACTACACGAAGCTTAAAATTTACTGCTAAGGCGAGAATCGAACGTACCATTGCACTGTCTGTATTTTCATTTTTTAAACCAGTAACAAAACAACGATCTATCTTCAACACATCAACAGGGAAGCGTTGTAGATAACTCAAACTGGAATAACCGGTGCCAAAATCATCAATGCTTAAGGAAATCCCAAGATTTTTAAGTGCATTCATCGTCTCAATGACAGATTCAATATCATTCATAACCACGCTTTCAGTAAGCTCTAACTCTATTTTCTCTGGTGACACCTTACTCTCAGATAAAATTGAGGCGACTCGCCCTGTAAAATCACGTTGCCAAAACTGCCGTGCAGACACATTAATCGACATATTAGTCAGCTCAGGATAACGCAGTTCCCATTGATGCATTTGTCGACATGCTGTCATCATCACCCATTCACCTAAGGCGATAATAATGCCGGTCTCTTCTGCTAAAGGAATAAATTCTATTGGCGAGACTAAACCTAGTTTAGGATGTTGCCAGCGAACTAATGCCTCAACCCCAGTCATTTTATCGGTTGCTAAGTTGATTTTTGGCTGATAATAAACGACAAATTGCTCATGCTCTAAGGCCTGACGTAACGCTTTTTCTAAGGTTACACGCCGTGTGATTTTTTCATTGATTGCAGACGTATAAAATTGACTATTGTTTCGTCCTTGTTGTTTTGCTAAATACATAGCTGAATCGGCGTGCTGAATCAAATCATCAGCATTTTCTGAGTCATCAGGATAAACACTGATACCAACACTGCCAGTCACCATCAATTCGTGCCCTGCGATATTATAGGGTAGCTGTACTGCTTGTAATAAATTATGGGCAATGTTGTTAATATTTTCCACAGCGGCTATTTTCGGCAAAATAATGACGAATTCATCGCCCCCAAAGCGGGCAACGGTATCGCCTTTACGTAAAACATCTGTAAAGCGTTTCGCTAGTACCTTTAATAATTCATCGCCAATTTGATGGCCTAATGAATCATTAATAAATTTAAAGTGATCGATATCAATGAACAAAACTGCCATTTGAGTATTGCTACGCTCACTATAAGAAATGGCCAGTTCCAAGCGATCATGCAATAAATTTCGATTAGGTAGACTCGTCAGCTCGTCATGTGTCGCCATGAATGCGATACGTTCTTCATTTACCTTGCGTTGGGTAACATCTTCAATTACAGCAATAAAATGGGTGATCTTGCCTTGATTATTCACCAAGGGAGTGATGGTTTGATAAACATATAGACTGCTACCATCTTTACGGTAATTTTCTAACTCACCTTGCCAGATATTGCCCGCTGAAATGGTGCGCCAAATCTTTTTATCATAACCCTGTTTTTGCTCACTTCCTTTTAAGATAACGGCAGTATGTCCAATTACCTCATCAAGCTGAAATAAAGTGAGTCGTACAAAGGCATCGTTCACCCATTCAATATACCCCTCGGCATTAATAATCATGATCGAATTTGCCGTTTTTTCAACGGCCACTCGGTGCAAACGCATCAAGTTTTGATCTTCTGTTAATTTGCATAAGAGACGTAGACCGCCAGCAAACAAAAGCATTATTTTCTGGAATTCCTCATCACATTCATCGCGATACACACTATGCATGCCAATAAGCCCAGTAGTTGAATCACCTAGAGTGAAGGGCAGAAGTACACCATCATAAAATTCATCATTTAACAATCGTTGTTGCCATGATTCAGGCTGGTTAGTGACCTTGTTCAGTCGAATGAGTTTTTGTTCGCTAAATCTCTCTTGTAAATGCCCATCAATATCATCTAATCCAAACCAGACTCCTCTGCCGTCGAATAAAAATTGTCCATCAGCCCCAGCATGAAATATCTGCATATTCTTGTCTTTGGTTATTTTTATCCAAAACAAAGTAACACCTAAAACATGTGCCATTTCTTTACACACAAAATTTAGCAAGGGACTAAGTTGGTAATCGGCTGTTAACACCATCTGCTCTGCCGTTCGTAGTGTTTCATTAACGGCACGTTCCATTCGCTCATTTTGTATATTTTCAATGGTGCCAACAATAAGGTTTTCCGCTGGATATTGATTTTCTGCACTACCCTGTAATGACATATTGACCCATAGGTAGCCATGATCAGCAGTTAATAATCTCACCTCACCCAACCAACTATTAACAGTATTATTCGCCAAAGCAGTCAACATCCTTGTTACTAGGTCCTGTTCCGCTGGGTGAATAAACTCTTTAACGGCTAGGTTCATTGAGTGCTGAAAACCGTAACCTGTCATTTTATTCCAAACTGGACTTAAAAATCGCCAAGTACCCGCATCATCTATTTGAACAATAACCTCTCGAATGTTGGTAACCACATGACGATAACGCTGTTCCGAATCAAGTAACTGCTTTTTTTCTAGCGCCAAGTCATCATACATACTTTGTAAAGCATGATTTAAATCACCAATTTCATCATTATTTTTAACATTAAACACAGGTAACAAACGATCACTAACATACGCACTGGCCCGTTCAGCCATCGTGAGTAATGGCCGCACCATTAACCTTTTTACGGCGGTATGAATTAAGACAGCCAACAACATCACCGTCAATAAGATAAGCAATGATGTTCTTAAAATTATTCCTTGTAAGGGCTGTAATATTTCTTGTGTTGGCACTAATCTAAAGTAGCGCCACGCCATCGGTTCAATCACTCTGGCAACGACTTGATATTCTTCACCGGCAATAGTTACTGGTACAAGGGCCTTAGCATTTATCGATACCTCGCCAGTAAACATATCTTGTAAATCATGTAACTTTAAGTTCACTTTAAACGTTTCAGGAGCTTGCTCTAATGAGGCTTGCCATTGACCCGCTAAAACAAAATCACCATCCTCTGTTAATAAAAAATGCTGTTCTCCTGGATACTCTTCATTTTGCAGATAAAGCCGTTCCACTAATTCATTAATATTAATATCCATACCTAAGGTAGCGCGCCATTCATCTGCAATGTCTAAGGGATAAACAACACTGACTATCCATGATTGCGTAACGGGATCAAATAAGGCAGGAGTCCATTTTAGGCTTCGATCGGGATTGTTTTCTGGCGATGCCAAGGTCATCCATGGTGACTTGGTATAATCATTATCTTTATCCATCAAATAGACAAAATCTGGATAGGATAGATTAAAGATTAATTCACTACGGTCATGCCCTAGCATCCAAACATTATCAAACACAGGATTAGCCGTAGTCGAGGCGCCAAACACATCAAAGATATCTAATGCAGACAGATAAAATCTGTTTAGTTTGCTCTGTTAGTTCAATATCGGGTGGTAAAAATAAACCTGTTTGCTGGCGACCATTAAAATATTGCTTACGATTACGCCAAGCGCCATCTTCAAACTGCATCATTTTTTGAGCGAATAAATAATCAGTCGCAACAGGTTGATTCAATTGATTCGTTAAAAGTCGAGATAAGGCGGTTAAATTTGGCTTGGCAAACTTTAAAAAAAGCTCATCATAGCCAATGGCTTTTTGTGTTTGCGTAGTTAGTTTATCTAACTCTGATCGTAGCAATGCGCGTTTTGCATTTTGATAATAAAACCACAGTGATGGAAGCGTAACCAATATAACGCTTACAACCACGATCAAGCTGATCTTCCGTGATATATTCATCTGGATCCTCATAATCTTTGTGTTGGTCAGTCACAGACTAATATCCATAACCATCTTTCACTGGCATCTACGGTATAATGCCCCCCTTATTTTATTAACACAACCTTGAAAAAATCATGGAAAAAATCTACACACCTGACGAAATTGAGCAACGCTGGTACCGAACTTGGGAGAAAAATGGCGAATTCAAGCCATCTGGTGAAGGTACGCCTTATGCCATTATGTTACCGCCACCTAACGTTACTGGCCGTTTACACATGGGACACGCGTTTCAAGATACGATAATGGATACATTAATCCGTTATCACCGGATGAAGGGTGATAATACCTTATGGCAAGCGGGAACTGATCATGCTGGTATTGCAACCCAAATGGTCGTTGAACGTCAACTCAATGCTGATGGTAAAACGCGCCATGATTTGGGTCGTGAAGCATTTCTAGATAAAGTCTGGGAATGGAAACAAGAATCGGGTGGTGAAATTACCCAACAACTTCGTCGTCTAGGTACATCGATGGATTGGGAACGTGAACGTTTCACCATGGATGATGGCTTATCTGAAGCCGTTAAAAATGTTTTTGTTCAGTTACATGAAGAAGGTTTGATTTACCGCGGTAAACGTCTTGTGAACTGGGATCCTATTCTTCACACAGCGGTATCAGATCTTGAAGTTTTATCTGAAGAAGAATCCGGTCACATGTGGCATTTCCGTTACCCATTAACCGATGGTTCTGGCTATTTAGTGGTAGCTACAACTCGCCCTGAAACCATGTTAGGTGATAGCGCGGTTGCAGTGCATCCTGAAGATGAACGTTACCAACACCTGATAGGCAAAACAATTACCTTGCCATTGGTGGGTCGTGAAATTCCAATTATTGCTGACGATTATGTGGATCCTGAATTTGGTACTGGTTGTGTCAAAATCACTCCTGCTCATGATTTTAATGATGCCGAAGTGGGTCAACGTCATAATCTTCCTAAATATAATATTCTTACCATTAATGCCGCCATCAATGACGAAGCACCGATTAAATATCGTGGCATGGATCGTTATGAGGCCCGTGATGTAATTGTTCATGATTTTAAAGAGCTTGGCTTATTAGAAGGCATTAAAGATCACATGTTAATGGTGCCACGTGGCGACCGTTCTGGTGCAGTTATTGAACCTTTACTAACCGACCAGTGGTATGTCAAAGCCGATGTATTAGCTGAACCTGCCGTTCAAGCAGTGAAAGCAGGCAAAATAAAATTTGTCCCTGCAAACTGGGATAAAACATTTTACAACTGGATGGATGGTATTCAAGATTGGTGTATCTCTCGTCAAATCTGGTGGGGTCACCGAATCCCTGCTTGGTATGATGACGCAGGCAATGTCTATGTAGGCCATAACGAAGCCGACGTTCGTGCAAAACACAACATAGCCTCTGACATAAACTTAGCACAAGATGAAGATGTACTAGACACTTGGTTCTCGTCTGCACTTTGGCCTTTCTCAACATTAGGTTGGCCTGAAAATACCGATGCATTAAAAACATGGTATCCAACTAGCGTACTGGTCACAGGTTTTGACATCATTTTCTTCTGGGTAGCGCGGATGATGATGATGGGCATCAAATTCATGGACGATGTTCCGTTTAAAGAAGTTTACATCCATGGTTTAGTACGTGATTCACACGGTCATAAGATGTCGAAATCAAAAGGCAATGTTCTTGATCCTATTGATATTATCGACGGTATTGATTTGGAATCATTAGTCGCTAAGCGTACTTCTGGCATGATGCAGCCACAACTTGCAGCCAAAATTGAAAAAGCCACACGTAAAGAATTTCCAGAAGGTATCGAAGCACATGGTACTGATGCAATGCGTTTCACTTTTGCATCACTGGCATCAACAGGACGTGACATCAATTTTGATATGAACCGCATAGGCGGCTACCGTAATTTCTGTAACAAATTATGGAATGCGGCGCGTTATGTATTGATGAATACCGAAGATCAAGATACGGGTATTGATAATAGTGACCTTGAATTAAGCCTCGCCGATCGCTGGATTATTTCACAACTGCAAACAACGGTACAAGCGGTCACAACAGCCATTGAAGCATACCGTTTTGATCATGCGGCACAGGAAATCTACGAGTTTATCTGGAACAACTACTGTGACTGGTATTTAGAACTGTCTAAACCCGTACTGAATAACGACCATGCATCAGATGCCGCTAAACGTGGTACACGTCATACTTTAGTCAGCGTATTAGAATCTGTATTGTGTCTAGCTCATCCATTTATGCCTTTTATCACCGAAGAAATTTGGCAAACCGTATCACCATTAGCGGGTAAAACAGGCAATAGTATTATGAGCCAAGCCTATCTAATAGCGGATTTAAGCAAGGTGGATGAAACTGCTGTTGCCGATATGGAATGGATGATGGAATTCATTACAGGCATTCGTTCAATTCGTTCACAAATGAATATTCCACCGAAAAAACAGTTACCTGTATTACTCAAAGACAGCACTGATATCGATCAGCAACGATTAAAGGCGAATCACGACTTTTTAAGTCGTCTTGCGAATCTGGAAAGTATTGCTTTATTAGAAGGCGATGCCCCCGCTTCTGCCACGTCATTGGTCGGCAAAATGGAAATCTTAATTCCATTAGAGGGTTTGATTGATAAACAAGCGGAACTTGCTCGCCTTGACAAAGAAATTATCAAGTTAGATAAAATCATCAAACAATCATCAGGTAAATTAAGCAATGACAACTACGTTGCCAAAGCGCCCGCTGATGTTGTACAAAAAGAACGTGACAAACTAGGCGAGATGGAACAAGCATTATCACAGCTTAAGCAACAACGTAATTCTTTAGCTTAAGTTTTACTCAAACGTTTTGTCTAAAAGGGGCAGGTTTATTTAAAAATAAATCTGCCCCCGACGCACTACATGGAACGATGCGATAGCGAGTAAGTAGTGCAAGCCCCCAGTAGGAGTCGGTAATTACAGCAGCTTTCGTAGCGCAGCGAAGAATAGTGCAGTAATTACATCCTCACTCCGTCAGTCGTTTGAGAGCCGATGCGTTAGCGAGGTGACGAGGACGTCTGGGGCTAATGGTCGTCGGCGAACGGAGTGGAATTAAGCCATGGATGGATTAATTCTTTCACGAGTACGGCGACACGCTGGTTTTTCGTTTGCATCGGTTATATTTACATTTGCTTTAATCATCTAAGGAAAGAATGAATATGCAACTATCTCTAACTGGAATGAAGATAAAGGTTTTGGGTTCATTGTTTCAACATCAGGTGGCAAAGCAATATTCACTCATATTAGTAACTACAGTAAAAGTCATCGCAAACCATTCAAAGGACTGGAAGTTCAATATATCATTGCCAATGATGCAAAAGGCCGGATGTGTGCAGTGAAAGTAATCCCACTACAAGGCCATCAGAAAAGTAGCACGCCAATAAGACAGAAGTATTCCTCGATGCTGTTATTGCTTGGTTTTACAAGTATTACCATTTTACTTTTTATCAATAATTTAATGCCGCTTAGCCTAATTGCCCTCTATGCGGCCATGAGCCTCATAACCTTTGTCATCTATGCAAAAGATAAAAGCGCCGCTCGAACTGATGCCTGGCGAACCCCAGAAAATACCTTACATACTCTGTCTTTATTTGGTGGCTGGCCAGGAGCGACACTTGCACAAAGCTTTTTAAGACATAAGTCGAAGAAATTTTCTTTTAAAGTCACCCATTGGGTAACCATAGTAGCTAACTGTGGTGTTGTGTATTGCAAGCGAGTCACGATCCCCAGGATACAAAAACGGGACATCCAAGTCGCCCTTTTTGCTGAGGAGTACGTGACGGTTAATAATTCACCAGCCGTCCTGCGTCCATGTCGACTTGCACATTGCTCTGTAGAGCAATCCGCG
>JAGXHJ010000064.1 GCA_024636315.1 Methylophaga sp. | reverse complement strand
GCTGGAGCTGGAGCTGGAGCTGGAGCTGGAGCTGGAGCTGGAGCTGGAGCTGGAGCTGGAGCTGGAGCTGGAGCTGGAGCTGGAGCTGGAGCTGGAGCTGGAGCTGGAGCTGGAGCAGTATCAGGTTCTATCACTGTTGGTGCAAGCGTTAATTCATCTGGATGCTGAGTGGCTCCCTCCAAATTTATTCTAGCTTCCGATACATAGGGTTTAGTAATTTCAGCACTGTCCGGTTCGAAACCAAGACTCGAAATTTGTTCTGTATTATCTACCGCCACTCCATCATCAGCACTGCGAATTAATATCATCGCAATACCGATAATCACGCTAAATAACAAAACGACACCAATAATCCGCTGATGTTGTATCGTTGTCATGGTTTCTTCCCCTAGCTATTTAATGACGATTTTCAATCTTGTCCTCATGATAATTTTTATTATCAGTACTGAGAACCGCTTCAGCGTTGTTTGCATCACCTGGCATTGATTGTAAGGCCACTGCCAACACTTCAGTTATCCAACGAACAGGTATTATAGTTAAACTATCTTTAATATTATTCGGGATTTCTTTAAGATCTTTTACATTATCATGTGGAATTATAACGGTATTAATTCCACCGCGATGCGCTGCTAATAATTTTTCTTTTAAGCCACCTATTGCCAGCACTTCACCACGCAAAGTAATTTCCCCCGTCATCGCCACATTGGCTTTAACTGGAATACCGGTAATGGCAGATACAATAGCCGTACACATACCAACACCTGCACTTGGACCATCCTTAGGTGTTGCACCCTCGGGTACATGAATATGAATATCGTGAGTCTGCATAAAGTCAGTAGCAATATTCCAGTCAGCAGAGCGTGAGCGTACTACGGTGGTTGCAGCTTGAATTGACTCTTGCATCACATCGCCCAATTTTCCTGTATAAGCCGCTTTACCCTTTCCTGGCATAACAGCTGTTTCGATGGTCAGTAACTCGCCACCGACTTCAGTCCACGCTAAACCTGTGACTTGGCCGACTTGGTCAGCCTCTTCAGCAGTACCATATTGATAATGATAAACACCTAGGTAGTCTTCAAGATTATCAGGCGTAACCGTGATTTTTTCTGACGGTTTATCTTGTAAGATCTGTTTGACTAATTTGCGGCAAATTTTAGAAATTTCACGTTGCAAACTACGCACACCGGCTTCACGAGTATAACGACGAATAATCTCCAAGATTGCACCCGGAGTTATTTCAGCTTCATCTAGCTTCAAACCATTATCTTTCATCGCTTTTGACAATAAATATTGGGTTGCAATATTAAGCTTTTCGTCCTCGGTATAACCATCAAGTCGAATAATCTCCATCCGGTCACGTAATGCATCAGGAATATTCAAGGTATTAGCCGTGCAGACAAACATAACATCAGACAAGTCGTACTCGACTTCTAAGTAATGATCTGAAAATGTTGAATTTTGTTCAGGATCTAAGACCTCAAGTAAAGCAGATGCTGGATCGCCGCGAAAATCTTGGGCCATTTTATCTATTTCATCGAACAAAAACAGTGGGTTTTTTACGCCAACCTTCGTGATATTAGTAATTACTTTACCGGGCATAGATCCAATATACGTCCGACGATGACCACGGATCTCAGCTTCATCACGCATGCCACCTAAGGCCATACGCGTGTATTTCCGATTAGTGGCACGAGCAATAGATTGGGCTACTGATGTTTTACCTACACCAGGTGGACCCACTAGGCACAAGATAGGACCTTTTAATTTTTTTACACGCGCTTGCACGGCAAGGTATTCTAAAATGCGTTCTTTGACTTTTTCTAGCCCAAAATGATCTTCATCTAACACTTTTTGTGCACGGTCGAGATCTAGTGCTATGCGCGAGCGTTTTTTCCAAGGTACATCAACTAAATATTCAATGTAATTTCTCACGACGGTCGCTTCAGATGACATTGGAGACATCATTTTTAGCTTTTTAAGCTCTGACTCTGCTTTATCTTTAGCTTCAGCAGTCATATTAGCTGTTGTAATCTTAGCGGCTAATTCATCTAATTCATTAGATGTCTCATCGATTTCACCTAATTCTTTCTGAACAGCTTTCATTTGTTCATTTAGGTAATATTCGCGTTGGCTTTTTTCCATCTGTTTTTTAACACGACTGCGAATTCGTTTTTCAATCTGCTGGATATCAATTTCAGACTCAAGGAAAGCCATCAACTTTTCCATTCTAGCGCCTACATCACTCTGCTCGAGTAATTGTTGCTTATCCTCAAGCTTAAGCGTCATGTGTGCGGCAACTGTATCAGCCATTCTAGCAGCATCTTCAATGCCAGCTAGAGAAGCAATAACTTCAGGAGGTATTTTTTTATTTAATTTAATGTATTGTTCAAACTGACTCAATAACGTACGCATTAATACATCACGTTCGCGCTCATCTGACTCTTCACTCTTGAAAGTAATAATTTCAGCTTTAATATAATCATCCGTAGCATCATATTTTAATACTTTAGCTCTACTCATTCCTTCAACTAACACCTTGACGGTACCATCGGGAAGTTTTAATAGTTGCAGGATATTAGCAAGTGTTCCAGTTTCATAAAGAGAATCAGCAGTCGGTACATCTTCTCCCGAGTCTTTTTGTGCCACTAGAAAAATAGCCGTATTTTCCTCGGTGGCGGCTTCTAAAGCTTGAATCGATTTATCACGCCCAACAAACAAAGGGATAACCATATGCGGATAAACAACTACGTCTCGAAGAGGTAATACAGGTACAACTTCTGATTTATTGTCTATTACTTGAGTTGTTATTTCATTTTCCATCTAGTCAAACCTCTTTCAAATAACGGTAAAACACGCCATCGAACTATTGAATTAATCTTGAATAAGAATATGGGGGGGATAAAACATAATTCAAGCACCAGAATGAAATTCTGATGCTTGATATTGAAAAGGTAACTGAATTACCTTAATTTGCAGTATTTAAAGATGTCTATTTACTTTCAGCAGACGAAAGTTCAGTTAGCTTTTCTTCATAGACTAAAATAGGATCATTTTCGCCATTGATGACATTTTCATCAATAATAACTTTCGACACGTTATCAGTAGAAGGTAAGTCAAACATTGTATCTAATAATACGTTTTCAATGATAGATCTTAAGCCTCGAGCACCTGTTTTACGATCCATTGCTTTTTTGGCAATTGCATGTAGTGCATCATCCCTAAATTCTATCATCACGCCTTCCATATCAAATAGTTTTTGATATTGTTTAGTCAGTGAATTTTTAGGATCCGTTAAAATCTGCACCAAAGCTTGTTCATCCAGTTCATTTAATGTGGCAACAACCGGTAAACGACCGACAAACTCAGGAATCAAACCAAATTGAATTAAGTCTTCAGGTTCAACTGTTTTTAATACATCACTGACAACACGGTTATCGTCTGTACTTTGCACTTCAGCAGAAAAGCCAATTCCACCTTTGTGTGAGCGATTACGAATAACCTTATCAAGCCCTGCAAATGCACCACCACAAATAAACAGGATTTTGCTAGTATCAACTTGCAAGAATTCTTGTTGTGGATGCTTTCTACCACCTTGCGGTGGAACCGAAGCCGTCGTACCTTCAATTAGTTTCAATAAGGCTTGTTGCACACCTTCACCCGATACGTCACGAGTAATTGATGGATTGTCTGATTTTCGTGAGATCTTATCAATTTCATCAATGTAAACGATGCCAGTTTCTGCTTTTTCAACATCATAATCACATTTTTGCAATAACTTTTGAATGATATTTTCAACATCTTCACCAACATAACCTGCTTCAGTCAGTGTTGTCGCATCAGCTATAGTGAAGGGTACATTCAACTGTCGGGCCAAAGTTTCAGCTAATAATGTTTTACCGCTACCTGTCGGCCCTATAAGTAAAATATTACTCTTAGATAGCTCAATATCATCATCTTTATTTGCACCGAAATTTAAGCGTTTGTAATGATTATATACGGCAACGGATAAAACTCGTTTTGCTCTTTCTTGGCCAATAACATAGCTATCAAGTGCTTCTTTAATTTCACGAGGTGTTGGAAGTTTAGCTTCTGCTTCCACAGTCTTGGCATCTTGTAGCTCTTCACGAATGATGTCATTACATAAATCAACACATTCATCACAAACAAACACAGAAGGTCCTGCAATCAGTTTTTTAACTTCATGCTGACTTTTGCCACAAAAAGAACAATAAAGTAATTTATCGTCGTCGTTTTTATTTTTATCATCGCTCATAATTAAACATTCCTACCCTAGATCTTATGTTAACGCTTTATGCTTTTTGCTCTGGACGGCGTTCTAACACAGAATCAATTAAACCATATGCTTGTGCATCTTCGCCATTCATAAAGTTATCACGGTCAGTATCCTGTTGAATCTTCTCAATAGTTTGACCAGTATGTTTAGCTAAAATACCATTTAAACGCTCACGAATTGACAGGATTTCACGTGCATGAATGTCAAAATCTGATGCCTGACCTTGGAAACCGCCTAATGGCTGATGTACCATAATACGTGAATTAGGCAAACAATGTCGCTTACCTTCAGCACCAGCAGTAAGTAAAACAGCGCCCATGCTAGCTGCTTGACCAATACATAGAGTACTCACATTGGGTCTTATAAACTGCATCGTATCATAAATAGCCATCCCTGCTGTAACAGAACCACCAGGTGAATTGATATAAAGATGAATGTCTTTATCAGGATTTTCTGACTCTAAAAACAGCATCTGAGCCACAACTAAATTAGCCATATGGTCTTCTACTTGACCGACTAAAAAAATGACGCGTTCTTTTAATAAGCGAGAATAGATATCATATGATCTTTCGCCTCGTGAGGTTTGTTCAACCACCATTGGAACTAGGGCATTGCTGATAACACTAGCATTATTATCAAAAATATTAGAAATCATATCGGCCTCAAACTTTTTTAGAAATAAAAAAATAGCCCGTGCCCAAACCAATGAGAACGAGCTATCATTACGATTCAGAATTGATTACGCTGAAGCAGCGTTCATCACCTCAGAAAATGTTGCTGATTTTTCTTCTACTTTAACATTATCATAAATCCATTCAACAACGGTATCTTCTACAACCATCATTTGTACTTCAGATAATTTTTGTTGATCGTTCATGTAGAATTTTACAACATCTTCAGGATCTTCATAACTTGCAGCGATACCATCAATCACGGCTTTAACTCGTGCTTCGTCAGGTTTAATATTATTGTCGTTGATGATTTTACCGATCAGCAAGCTTAATGAAACGCGTTTTTTTGCAGAATCTTTAAAGTTTTCAATATTAAAAGGGATACCTTCAATATTTACACCTTGGTTTCTTAAGTTATTTTTTGCTTGCTCCATTAAGTGTTCAGCTTCACGCTCAACTGGAGATTCTGGTAACGTAATTGTATTATTGGCAATCAAACTATCCATTACTGCGCGCTTGTTTGATGCTTTTACTGTTGATTCAAGTTCACGAGTCATGTTTGCTTGAACTTCTTTTTTCAATGCAGTCACACCCTCTTCTACTCCGCATAAGGCAGCAAATTCTTTATCAAGTTTTGGAAGTTTCTTTTTAGCTACAGATTTAACTGTGACTGCAAAAGATGCTTCTTTACCTTGTAAGTGTTCTGCGCGGTAGTCAGCTGGGAATGTCATGGTAACAGTAAGTTCTTGACCTGTTTTCGTACCGATAAGTTGGTTTTCAAATTCTGGCAACATATTGCCATCGCCGATTACAACTAAAACATCAGTACCTTTTCCACCATCAAACTCTACACCATCAATACTTCCTACGAAGTCGATAGTCACGCCATCTTCTTGTTTAGCGGCGCGTTTAAGAGGTTCCCAAGTTAAACGTTGTTGGCGTAATGTCTCTAACATTGCGTCAACATCTTCATCTTTAACTTCTGCAACTGTTTTTTCTAAACTAATGCCATCAAGCTTGACTTCTTTAACGTCAGGAAAAACATCATAATTCAATGTGTATACGAAATCTTCACCTTCCTCGTTCATCGTATCGATATGAGGAGGACCAGCAGGATTAATTGATTCTTGGACAAATGCTTCTTGCATACTGCTCTGAACTAAGGCATCAATAACATCACGACGAGCTGTAGGTCCATGAGACTGCTCGATCATTTTTGTTGGAACCTTTCCTGGACGGAAACCAGCCATTTTCACTGTTGGGCGAATGGCTTTCAGACGTTCTTGTATAGCTTGTTGGATATTGGCACCTTCGACTGTCACCGTCATACGGCGGCCGAGTTCGCTAACGTTCTCTACAGTAACTTGCATTCTTTACCTCAATCTCGGGATTTCAAAGTCCTGGTAACTTAATTAAAGTCACCAGGCTTCTAGATATGGTACGAGAGGAGAGACTCGAACTCTCACAGGTTACCCCACTGGAACCTAAATCCAGCGCGTCTACCAATTCCGCCACTCTCGCATAACTGTTGTTCAGATAATTTGCTATCTGATGAAGTCGGCTATTATAGACATAGATAACGTAGAAAACTAGTGTTAAATGCTCAAAAGCGTTAATGCCATATTCGCTTGCATACAAAACTGTTGAAATGAAAGGAAATCTTTATCTTCAATACTTCGATTACTTTCATTTCGATCTGCCATAAACACGCCAATAACCTTACCTCGAATAATTGTTGGCATAATTAAATACGGTGGCTTGCCTAAAAATTTAAGGGTATCTCTAGATAATGTCCCATCAATCTTTTTAGGATCGGCCGAAATGTGGACGGCTTTTTTACTATGGATAACTTGATTGAAAACATTCGTTGACTGAGAAATATCTATTTTAAACGATTTACTTAATAGCTCGTTATCAGTTCCTAATGCGTACTTGCATATTAATGTCTTGTTGTCTTTAGAAATAATAGCGAACAATGAACGGTCCATCCCTATACCTCTATACAGACCCTCTAAAACCATTTCCAATACAATATTTATGCTTGGTTTCTCTTCAATAACATCTGTTATTTCCTGCATTATTGTCAATTGTAAATTAGTATCAGGTTCCTTATAAGCATTTAACGACTCTAGTTCTACATCCTCCACAAGCAACTCTTCAGCTTCTAGAGCGATCTCAGGTGACACTGAGCCACTGTCACTACCGCTTTCTAATTCTTTATCTAATACTATAGGTTGAGGGATACGCTGACTCGCCGACCTAACACCATAGATTGTCGTGACCTCTTTCGCCTGTTTGGCATTACTATGAGCAATAGCTTCTACATCATTAACTGATAATTCCAACTTTTTAGCAACGGTCGCGATCGCTTGTTCCGCTTCGTCACTATCCCAGCCATTTTTTGAGGCTCGGGCCAAGCTTTGTCCCATTCCAATAAGATCAACGAGTGGATCATCAGTGTGCGTACCACTTAGTGACTTATCTAGTAACTCACCTAAGTGCCAAGATTTACTCAATCCTTGTGTTAATTGATGTAATGAAAAACCAAGTACTTTTGCCTCAGCTTCCTTTTCGGTAATTTCTCCGGCGTCTATTAATTCAAGTAATGTTGTCGCTTTATCACCAGCAAAAGCCCAAAAAGCCATGTTCCCAAGTCGTGATAATAAGGTTGCAACAAAGACATTTTCAGGTGACTTACATTTAGTTTTACGCGCTAACTCTTGTGCTTGGATCGCTGCATGAAATGACTCAGCCATTTCTTCCGTTAATTTCTTTTTATGACGCCCCTCTGAAAGGGAGTCTACCAATAACAATGATAGTGCAAGTGCGCGCACTTGATTAAAGCCTAAAACCATCACTGCACGCGAAATAGTACTAAACGGTTTACCGGTAGGATTATAGTGAAAACTATTTGCCATTTTTAAAAGACGTCCGGTTAACGATGCATTTTTTAATATCACTGTTGCAACATCAGTCGCCGAAGTGGAACTACTATTTACTGCATCGGTAACATCGCTGACTGTTCCAGAAAAAATGGGCATATCTTGTTCAGTTAACCGTTGGATCCATAGCTCAACATTTTGTTTTACCTGTCCGGTCAACATTTTCTCCAAATTTGTCTATTCATTTGCCACACCATGAGGGACATGCCCAGTTGCGACGTGCTCACGAGCTGAGCTACAGTGGCCAGGTTGATCATCGAAGAAAATGTCAGCACCAAACGCCTTTAAAAACGGCCCTTTATCCATGCCACCTAGAAATATAGCCTCATCGATCCTAATTCCCCATGCACGTAGTGTACGAATGACCCGTTCATGTGCAGGAGCGGAGCGTGCTGTAACAAGTGCTGTCCGAATTGGCATTTCATCTTTACCATATTCTGTTTGGAGATGATTAAGTGCCATTAAAAAATCTTTAAATGGCCCGCCATTTAACGGGTGCTTAGCTGTTTGCTGTTCATTTTCTGTAAATGCTTGTAAACCACGTTCTTTAAATATCCGCTCAGACTCATCTGAAAAAAGAACAGCGTCGCCGTCAAAGGCTATGCGAAGTTGTTCAAATTCGGATTTTCCACCCTTGTTAAATGGCAATATCGTTGCGGCGGCAATCCCCGCGTCTAACGCTTTTCGAACATCATCTTGACTCGTAGACAAAAACAAATTGGCACCAAAGGTAGCCACATAACGGTAAGGGCTGCTACCTGAGGTGAATACGGCTCGAGTAATCGAAAGTTGATGGTGCTGGATTGAATTAAAAATACGTAAGCCAGTATCGGAACTGTTACGCGATAGTAAGATGATTTCAACTAACGGTTTATTTGTGTCTTTATTATTTAAAAATAATAGTTTTTTAACCAAGTCATAAGCAGCTCCTGCTTCTAATGGCACATCTTCATTTTCAATCTGATATTGGCAATAAGCTTGAGTGCCTTGTTGTTCATATATTTGATGGCTTTCATCCAAATCGAACAATGCACGGGATGAAATCGCCACTACTAATTTCTTGTCAGCCATTTACAATTCTCCATCACGCTGGACTGCTTGGCCATCCTTACGAGCAATCCGCATGATGCGTTGCCAAACTTCTGAAGATTGATCCATCTTTATGGTTGAAGACTGTATCTTCGATAGATCATCGGATAACGACGATAACACGGAAACCTCATCTGGTTTACCTTTAGGAAATATTGAGTCAGCATTAAATACCACTCGACAAAAGATGGGGATATTAGGTGCCAATATCATTAGTGCTTGGCGTGATGTTCGAATGTGGCGTAAAGGATTCGCAAATTTATAACTTCTTCCATCAATAAGCTGTGTCCACTGATCAATGGTTTCCGCACCAAACATATTCCCACTCATTGGATAGGTTTCTATCAATAACAAACCCTGTTCGAATAATATTAGATGCTCAATTTCCAACAAGCCCCCTATTCCATCAGGAACAATAATATCCTTTATTTCATCTAGAATGTAAGGTTTTAGAATTGTAGCCATTTGGCGAACTGCCGATACTTTACGATTGTTAATTAAGAGCAGAATTAGAATGATTACAGTAAAAATTGCAACAATCAAAAGGATGTAGGTGTTTTGCGTCAAAATGAATATCTTCTTAATTTATGAACAGCAAATTATACGAGATCCGCCTTTTTATATGTGAGCTATTTCACAATCATTATACTGCCGCAATGACGACGGGGTCTTCATGAATGATCACTTCAACTTCTGTAAACAGCATAGCAAGCTCTCGCTCTACCTGATCAGCAATTTTATGTGCCGCAGATAAACTTAGCGTTGAGTCCAGCTCCAGATGTAACTGTATAAACACCATTGTTCCAGAACGACGGGTTCTTAAATCGTGCAAACCCTGAGTTTCTGGGTGTTTTAAGACAATGGCACGAATTTTTTCTCGATCTTCATCTGGTAACTCATGATCCATCAGCAAATCTATTGATTCTTTAACAATATCCCAAGCGCTATACAAAATGAATACTGCAATAGCTAGAGCAAACACAGCATCAAAACCAGACCAACCATAAAAAGTTAATAACAAAGCCACAATTACACTGGCATTGACCAATAAATCAGTTTTGTAATGTAATCTATCGGCTTTAATAGCGGTCGAGTTGGTATGCTTAATAACGTATTGTTGAAAGGTTATTAAAGCCAATGTTGCCACGATAGAAAAAACCATAACACCAATACCAATTTCTAAACCGGCATTCATTTCTTGCGGGTTAATAATACGTCCGGCAGCTTGGAGTAACAACAAGCCTGCAGATCCAGCAATAAACATTGCTTGGCCCATGCCTGCTAGCGCCTCTGCTTTACCATGACCGAAGCGGTGTTCACGGTCTGCGGGTTGCAAGGCATGGCGGACGGCGACCAAATTGACTAGTGATGCCAACACATCTAAGCTAGAATCAATTAATGTCGCCAAAATACTGACCGAATCAGTAATAAACCATGCGCCTATTTTGGTTACAATAAGTACTAGTGCCGTAGTAACTGAGGCATACGTTGCCCAGCGCATTAAGCGTGCAGAATTAGCTTGTTGAGTGCTTGTCATCAGATAGGTATATTAGCTAAGAATAAATAGAATAGTATAAGTACAATCCTCATTAACACCAAATAATTACGGGTAATAAACATGGGTATTATAACAATAACAACAACCGCTTTTAATGATCAAAAACCTGGCACCTCAGGACTCAGAAAAAAAGTTACCGTGTTTCAACAGCCGCATTATTTAGAAAACTTTGTTCAATCTACCTTTGACTCACTTAACGACATACAAGGAAAAACACTTGTTGTAGGTGGTGATGGTCGTTTTTATAATGAACAAGCAATACAAATTATTTTAAAAATGGCCGCAGCTAATGGTTTTAAACGAGCCATTGTCGGTCAAAACGGTTTGTTGTCGACTCCCGCCGCATCCTGCATCATTCGAAAATACAAGGCATTTGGCGGCATCATTTTATCTGCTAGCCATAACCCAGCTGGCCCTAACGGTGACTTTGGTATCAAATATAATGTTAGCAACGGTGGCCCCGCTCCTGAAAACATTACCGATGCTATTTTTGCCAATACACAGAATATTACTGAGTATCAAACCATAGATGCTTCAGATGTAAATCTTAACGAAATTGGTAGCCAATTCTTAGCAGACATGACTATTGATATTATTGATCCCGTTGAAGATTATGCTTTATTGATGGCTGATTTATTCGATTTTGATGCCATTCGTGGCCTATTATCGAATAAGAACTTCAACATGCGGTTTGATGCTATGCATGCTATTACAGGACCTTATGCCAAAGATATACTCGAAAAGTGTCTTGGTGCGGTTGAAGGCACGGTTATTAATGGTATTCCACTTACTGATTTTGGTGGTGGTCATCCCGATCCAAATCTGACTTATGCGGAAGAGTTGGTGACCGAGATGTTTAGCGATAATGCACCAACATTAGGCGCGGCTTCTGATGGTGATGGTGACCGTAATATGATTTTAGGTGCTAATTTCTTTGTTACGCCATCAGATAGTTTAGCTGTCATGGCGGCCAACGCCGACTGTATCCCCGCATATAAAAATGGCCTTAGTGGTATTGCTCGTTCCATGCCGACTAGCCAAGCGCCAGATCGTGTGGCAGAAAAGTTAGGCATCGAATGCCATGAAACGCCGACTGGATGGAAATTCTTTGGCAACTTACTTGATGCCGATCGCGCTACCTTATGTGGTGAAGAAAGCTTCGGTACCGGATCTAACCATATTCGCGAAAAAGACGGTCTATGGGCAGTACTCTACTGGCTTAATATTTTAGCAGTACGTAAACAATCCGTTGCTGAAATCGTAGGCCAACATTGGCAGGAATATGGCCGTAATTATTACACTCGTCATGATTATGAAGCGATTCCTAGTGACATTGCAAAACAACTAATGGCTGATGTTGAATTAAAATTACCCAACCTTGTAGGACAAACATTAGCTGGTCGTAAAGTTACTTACGCTGATAATTTCAGTTACACCGATCCTGTTGATAACAGTGTGTCTAGTAATCAAGGCTTACGCATCGGTTTTGATGATGGTGCTCGTATTGTTCTACGATTGTCTGGCACGGGGACCGAAGGTGCCACTTTACGAGTTTACATCGAGTCTTACGAAAATAAGCCAGATAAACTGCAACAAGATACCCAATCGGCATTAAAAGAACTAATCGTATTAGCTGAAGCACTAGCAGAAATAACAACACGTACCGGTCGAACTCAACCGACAGTTATCACCTAGGAGTTAGTACAAATGCAACAACTTATTTTGGGTTCTAGTTCACCCTTTCGCGCTGAAATTTTAACCAAACTCGGCTTACCTTTCATAACAGCATCGCCTGATATTGATGAAAGCTCACTTGCCGGAGAGCAAGCTGAACAACTGGTACAGCGCTTATCAGAACAAAAGGCTTATAAAATTGCCGAGAGCCACCCTAATGCATTAATTATTGGTTCAGACCAAGTCGCGGTGTTGGACGGTGCAATTTTAGGGAAACCAGGCAATCATGATAACGCAGTGAAACAACTCACGGCGGCATCCGGTAAAACAGTGAAGTTTTTGACTGGTATGGCCTTATTAAATAGTCAAACTGGACATATTCAATCAGTAGTAGAGACTTTTGAAGTTGGATTCAAAACACTGTCGGCATCACAAATAGATTTTTATCTCCGTCAAGAGCAACCGTATCAATGTGCAGGTAGTTTTAAATCTGAAGGCTTTGGTATCAGTTTATTTTCAAAACTGCAGGGGAATGATCCCAATAGTCTTATAGGTTTACCATTGATTCGACTGATTAGCCTACTTGAAGCTGAAGGCATTGATGTGCTTCAGCCGAATCAATAATAACCTGCATTTAGAACTTATGGTGTTGGAGCAGCTGCTTCGTCGGCCATCATTTGAGAGGCTTGAGACTGCATCACTGCTGACATAAGCTTACGAGTCGAACGTTGACGTACCGTTTTAAGCATCCCTTCACTAAGGTCAGCATTAACATTATTAGTCTCTAAAACGACTCTCAATGCATCTAAATCTGGCTCACAACCCGCTAAAGTTTTGCCTGCGATATCTTCTGCTCTCATATTAGGCTGGTGATATTCTGGCTTATCTTGCATCATGCATTTATTGTAGACCATCATTACAGAATACATTTCATGCTGGGCTTCTTCAGACATATCCGCCGGGGTAATCATATTTGTACCGTCAGATACTGGACTAACAGTTTCTTCAGTTACGATTTCTTCGTCAATAGTTTCGTCAGCAGTAGATAGTGCTTCAGTAATTGCGACTTTAACGTCCTCTACAACCGCTAGGGCCTCAATATTTTCGGTGGGTTTGTTAATAAAATTATATCCAGCTATTCCAGCAAGTACTAACAATACGATAAAAACAAGACTTTTCATTTTCTCTCCAAATTATAGTTATAACGGACAAGTAAATTATCCATCTGAGCAGGTTCACTAAATTGAAAAATGAACACAACACAGAACGGAATACTATACACTTCAATTTTTATTTCAACATGAATTCATCTTGAAAATAAGATCATAAACGTTAGTATTACTTAAATTTCAACAGATTAAGATCGGAAGTTAAATATATATGTCTTATATAGTAAAGGACGATACACGCTTAGATGAGATTCGTCATTGGCTTAAAACAGTGTTTCCATCGACACAGTACACACTGGAACCGGCATCAAACGATGCAAGTTTCAGGCGCTATTTTCGAGTAACCGTAGCGGCTAAAACGTGGATCTTAATGGATGCCCCTCCTATTCAAGAAGACACCCGTCCCTTTATAGATATCGGTACATTTTTATATGAGCATGGCATTCATGTGCCTAAAATTTACGCCCGCAAGACAGAGGCAGGATTTTTATTACTGTCTGACTTTGGCCACAGCCCTTATCTTGATGAGCTCAATGAACACTCGGCTGATAGCTTATATAAAGCGGCGATCGACAGTCTCATTAAAATCCAACTATGCCCTACCCAAAGCATTAATTTACCCATTTATGATAGTGCTCTGTTAAAACAAGAAATGAATTTGTTTCCAGATTGGTTTCTTGATAAACATTTAAATATAGCGATTCCTGAATTTCTAGAAACGACCTTTAATCACTTGATCTCAAATGCATTGATGCAACCTCAGGTTGTTGTCCACCGTGATTATCATTCTCGAAACCTAATGCATACCATTGAAAATTCACCAGGAATTATTGATTTTCAAGATGCGGTTATTGGCGCTATTAGCTATGATTTGGTGTCATTATTACGTGATTGTTATATTTCTTGGCCTGAAGATAAAATAAATCAGTGGATACAATATTATTTGTCCACGGCCCAGCAACAGGGGTTATTGACTGATATTTCAATAGCACAATTTACCCAATGGTTTGATTGGATGGGACTGCAACGTCACATTAAGGTATTAGGGATTTTCTGTAGGCTTAATTACCGTGATGGCAAAGCTAATTATATGAATGACATACCACTTACATTAGAATATGTCCGTAAAATAAGTGCTAAATATCCTGAGTTTTCAGAATTGAGTTATTTCCTTCAACAACAGCCACAGATAGTAGCCATTTGATGAAAGCAATGATTCTAGCCGCTGGTCGTGGTCAACGTTTACGACCCTACACCGACAGCACACCAAAGCCATTATTAAAAGCAGGTAAATTTCTTCTTATTGAATATATCATTCAAGCATTAGTAAAGGCGGGGATTACTGAAATCATCATAAATATCGCTCATCTTGCTGAGCAATTTCCTGCCACATTAGGCAATGGTCATCAATATGGTGCCAGCATTACTTATTCACTCGAACAAGAAGGTGCTTTAGAAACAGCAGGCGGTATTATTAACGCATTACCCCTACTAGGCGATGAACCATTTTTAATCGTAAATGGCGATGTGTGGACAGATTATGACTATCAGAGATTAGTGGATAAACCACTTTCGCCCGCTTGTATGTGTCATCTAGTGATGATCAATAACCCCGCGCATAATCCGCTGGGCGATTTTGCATTAACTACAGGTTTGATAGAGCTAGAAGGTGAAATTAAATATACCTATAGTGGTATAGGTGTTTACCACCCTCGTCTATTTTCTGGTCTAACCGTGCAACGATTGGCCTTAAAACCTATCTTACTTAAGGCGATAGCTGAGCAACAAATAAGTGGCGAGCTTTATCAAGGCGATTGGTCAGATATCGGAACAATTGAGCGTTTAGAAAGCTTATCGACAAGTCTTAATGCATAAAGGGCGTTTAATCTTAACCATAATACAAAAAAATACTCACATTACTAATGTAAGTGAGTATTTTAAAATTTCTTTGTTCGGGGTCTAACTAAAGATTTATTGTGGCGCAGACACTCTAGCACATAAAAATTCTAATAATGCTTTTTGAGCATGTAAACGATTTTCTGCCTCGTCCCAAACCACACTTTGCTGACCATCCAACACCTCAGCAGATACCTCCTCACCTCGGTGAGCTGGCAAGCAATGCATGAATAAAGCATCATGATGAGCTAATGCCATAACCGTACTATCAACTTGGAAGTCAGCAAAAGCAACTTCACGTTTACGTTGTTCTTCTTCCTGTCCCATACTCGCCCACACATCAGTGACAATCATATCGGCATCTTTTGCAGCACTTTTCACATCGCTAAATAAGCTGATGTTAGCTTTTGCCTGTGCAACGATAGCAGCATTAGGTTCATAGCCTACGGGTGTTGCAATATTCAGGTTAAAACCAAAACGTTCTGCGGCATTAATATATGAATGACACATATTATTGCCATCGCCAACCCACACCACAGTTTTGCCTTTAATCGAGCCACGATGTTCAACATAGGTTTGCATATCAGCTAATAACTGACATGGGTGATAATCATCAGTCAACGCATTAATTACGGGTGCAGATGAATATTCAGCAAATCGTACAACTTTATCATGTTCAAATGTGCGAATCATCACCACATCAACCATGCTAGAAATAACGCGTGCAGAATCTTCTATCGGCTCGCCACGACCCAACTGCGTATCATTAGGCGATAAGAAGATTGAACCACCGCCAAATTGAAGCATGGCTGATTCAAAAGAAACACGGGTGCGTGTTGATGATTTTTCAAAAATCATCGCAAGTACTTTATTTTTAAGCGGTTGATAAATCTCACCCGCTTTATGCATTCGTTTTAACTCGATCGCACGCGTAATCAATTGCTCTAATTCAAGCGATGTTAAATCTTTTAAGGTTAAAAAATGTCTCATTTTACGCTACGCTCTCAACAGTCTGTGAGGAAAGAAAGTTAATAACCAAATCACTAACCATTGACACAATTTGATTGGCTTCATCAACATTGATCACCAAAGGTGGTAACAAACGAATAACTTTCTCTGCTGTCACATTAATCAAAATGCCCTTAGCCAATGCTTGTTTTACTAAATCAGCACAAGGTATGGTTAACTCAATACCAAACATAAAACCTGCTGATCGAATTGCTTTAACGCCTTCAGTCCCTTCCAACTTAGCCTTAAAGCCAGCAAGCATTTGAGCACTCAAACTATTAACGCTCTCTAATAAATGTTCATTTTCAATGGTGTCGATTACCGCCAACGCTGCACGACAAGCCAAAGGATTGCCACCAAACGTTGAGCCATGGTTACCAGCTTGTAATACACCTACTGCAGCACCCGCTACCAAACAAGCGCCAATTGGCAAGCCATTGCCTAAAGCCTTAGCTAAGGTCATTACATCAGGTTTAGCACCGTCATTGTGTTGGAATGCGAACCACGTTCCAGTACGGCCCATGCCTGTTTGAACTTCGTCTAGCATCATTAACAATTTACGTTGGTTACAAATATTACGCACTGACGCTAGATAATCGGCATCAGGAATTTTAATTCCACCTTCACCCAGTACTGGTTCCAACAGAACTGCCACGGCCTCTGGCCAGTGACCAACCGCCATTCTTAATGCATCCAGATCATTATATGGAACACGTACAAAGCCTGGTACTAATGGCTCGAAGCCAACCTGAACTTTAGCGTTACCAGTGGCGGTCAATGTCGCCATCGTCCGACCATGGAAACTGCCTTCCATGACAATAATAACGGGCTTATCTATACCTTTACTATGGCCATATTTACGTGCGATTTTAATCGCCGCCTCATTTGCCTCTGCACCAGAGTTACAGAAAAAGACTTGTTCCATACCCGATAGTTGAGCCAATTTTTCAGCCAGCTGAGTTTGCAAAGGGATCTGATAAATATTTGACGTATGAATTAACGTAGCCGCTTGTTCACATATAGCACGCGTTACTTCTGGATGCGTATGACCCAGATTACACACAGAAATACCGCTTAGTGCATCTAGGTATTTTTTACCATCGGTATCGGTTAACCATGCGCCTTTACCTTCAGTAAAGGCGACATCAAGTCGGCCATATGTCGGCATAATAGCAGAGCTGTGTGTTGTCATTGTTTAATATCCATTTACATCATCACCGTGTTTATTTACTCGTCGTCGAGTAAACGCTAAGGCTTAAAACGAAAAATGGCAGTTTCAAATGAAACTGCCATAAATCAAATAACGCGGTATTTTATATCGTTATGTCATTCTAAGCAAAATTTGCTTGAATTTCATAGCGAGGTGAAATTAAGCCGCGAAGTTTGCCGCAACGAAATCCCAGTTAACCAATCCCCAAAATGATTCAACATATTTTGGACGAGCATTACGAAAATCGATGTAATAAGCATGTTCCCATACATCACAAGTAAGTAATGGTGTTTGACCTGCAGTAAGTGGGCTACCTGCATTGCTAGTGTTAACAATCGCTATACTACCGTCAGCATTTTTAACTAACCAAGTCCAACCTGAACCAAAGTTAGTTGCCGCTGAGGTTGAAAATTTAGCTTTAAATTCCGCAAAAGATCCAAACGTAGCATCAATTGCAGTAGCTAAGTCACCAGAGACAGCATCTTTACCATTAGGCGTTAAACCGTTCCAGTAAAAAGTGTGGTTCCAGATTTGCGCAGCATTATTAAATATGCCGCCGCTAGCTTTCATGATGATTTCTTCTAACGTTGAATTTTCAAATTCAGTACCTGGTACTAAATTATTCAAGTTAGTCACATAAGATTGGTGATGTTTACCATAATGAAAACTGATTGTTTCTGCAGAAATTGTTGGTTCTAACGCATTATCAGCATATGGTAGTGGTGGTAATTCAAAAGCCATGATGGATCTCCTAAAAGTAAAAAAATAACCAAGTAATTAACTCAGCTTAGTCTAAGCGAGCAATAGGTTCAAAGCAAGTAAAGAACCGTCTTACTATCCGACTAGTACTAGTTTTTGAACTGTTCCTGACCGGTATAGATCAGAAAATGTTTGCCTTTAGCTCGCGCTATCATTCCGATGCCGACTTGTTTAGCTAAACGTAAGCCCATTTCGGTGACACCAGAACGAGATAATAATAACGGCACTTGCATTTGAGCGACTTTAATCACCATTTCAGAGGTTAAGCGCCCAGTAGTATAAAAAACTTTGCCATCACCCGTTATATCCTCTAACCACATCCAGCCAGATATAGCATCAACCGCATTGTGCCGCCCTACGTCTTCAACAAATATTTCAACCTTACCGTCAGAACATAAGGCACAACCGTGTACAGCGCCGGCCTGTTTGTACATTTGATTGTATTCAGCCAAGCCATCTAATACTTGGTAGATACTTTCTGCACTAAATGATGGGCATTGTAATTCAAGCTCATTTAATGATGCCATCACATTTCCAAACATAGTGCCCTGACCACAGCCACTAGTGACAGTACGTTTTGATAAAATCTGCTCTAAATCTGGTCTTGTTTGTCGAGTGGTCACAGCAACGGCATCGACATCCCACGCGACCTGAATGGCCACAATATCTTCTAAATTTTCGACAAGACCTTGGTTACGTAAATAACCCAAGGTCAATAATTCTGGCTGGGCACCCATCGTCATTAAGGTCACGATTTCACGGGTATCAAGATAAATGGTCAGCGGTCTTTCACCGGTAAGTGAAAGCTCACGAGGTTCGCCATACTCATCTAGCACCGTAGTAGTGTGCAGACTGTGTATAGCCTCATTTGTCATCTGCGGTCGATAATTAGCCACCTGTCACACTCATATGTCTAAAGATAATTGGTTCTTCTTTAAGATTAAAGTCATGGCCTTTAGGTTTGATTTCCATTGAATCTATGATGGCCTGCTTTAATAGTTCAATATCATCAGGATATTGCCGAATAATTTCACGTAAATCGACCGAGTGTTCCTGCCCCAGACACAATAATAACCGCCCTTCTGTTGTCACTCGAACGCGATTACAACTTTCACAGAAATTATGACTATGCGGAGAGATAAAACCTATCTTACTTTTTGAACCTGCAACACGATAATAATGCGAAGGTCCGCCTGTTTGAATATCGCTACTGGTTAATTCAAATGCCTGTTGCAAGATAGCCAGTACTTCATCACTAGAGCAATAACTCTCATCACGTTGATGACTAACATGACCTAATGGCATCTCTTCTATATAGGAGATATCCAAATCATTATCGATAGCAAACTGTGCCAGATCGATGATCTCATCATCATTACGGCCTTTCATTATTACGGCATTTAGCTTAACTCGTTTAAAACCAGCCTGTTTGGCGGCTTCAATACCTGCTAAAACAGCATTCAAATCACCTGTGCGTGTTAACTCACGAAAGCGCTCAGGGTTGAGTGAATCAAGACTAATATTGATCCTATCGACACCCGATTCCGCCATCGATTTAGCGTACTTGGGAAGTTGCGAACCATTTGTAGTGATATTGAGTTCTTTAAGTGCCGTAGAGTGCTTAAGCAACCCAACTTGTTCAAACAACCAGTCCACATTACGTCGAATTAAGGGCTCACCCCCCGTAATTCGGACATTTTCAACGCCCAACTCACAAAAAGCACGTAATACAAAGACAATCTCTTCCAACGTTAACAACTGTTCACGTGGCATAAATGTCATTTCTTCATCCATGCAATATACACAACGAAAGTCGCAACGATCCGTAATTGACATGCGAACATAGGTCACATGCCGACCGAAGCGATCAATCAATTGTGGTTGGGCATCAAGCTTAGACATATTTAAAATACTACTCTACTGTAGATTTATTTTCTGCATCACAACATCCATTTTTCGTTGACATGCCAAATGGGAGATAGGCAGGACACCAGCCAATAACACCAGTTAGTAAAGGTATCATCCCGATAACGCCCCACCAACTTTGAAAATATACTCCTGCGGCTATAATAGCTAAACCTGCAACAATACGTAATTTGCGATCAATACCACCAACATTACATTTCATGTGTCATTTCCTAATGTTATATACAAACAAGCCCCGCAGTGTGCGAGGCTTGTCAAAATTTTCACAACTTAAGAGTAATGAAACTTAATCATCACCGCCAAACGCACCTAATAAATGTAGCAGGCTAGTGAATAAATTATAGATAGTGACATATAAGGTTACTGTCGCCATGATGTAATTAGTTTCACCGCCATTAATGATTTCGCTAGTTTGATACAAAATCAAACCCGACATTAATAATACAAACATAGCAGAAACGGCTAAAGACAAGCCCGGCATCTCAAAGAAAAATGCACCTAGACCAGCAAGGAAAGCAACTAAAATCCCTACCACCAAAAAACCGCCCATAAAGCTGAAGTCTTTTTCACTTTTAATTGCATAAGCTGACAAAGCGAAAAAGATAATGCCCGTGCCGCCCAAGGCTTGCATAACGATTTGACTGCCACCGTTCATTTGTAAATAATAATTAATGATAGGACCCAATGTAAGCCCCATAAAACCAGTTAGCGCAAAAACAGCGGCTATTCCCCAGGCACTGTTACGTAACTTAGTAGTTAAGTACAATAAGCCAACATAACCCACCAATGTAATAATCATACCTGGGTGAGGCAAATTATAAGCCATCGATACACCAGCAGTTAGCGCACTGAAAACAAGTGTCATCGCAAGTAGAATATAGGTACTGCGTAATAATTTATTTGTAGCGAGGACTGATCCTTGCGATCGTACAACAGTTGGTTGAGCATCATAATTCATCACTTAATCTCCGATGTGTGTTGAGTTTTTTTTCAGATACAAATCTAAGACTGTGATCGTACCTTATAAGTTCAGAAGTGCAAGCATTCAACATCAAATCAAAGAAATTAAAATTTAAGGTTGTTTTATACCGGCAACCCTAGTATTATTTCGCGTCTTGGAGAGTTGACAGAGCGGCCGAATGTACTGGTCTTGAAAACCAGCGAAGGTTTATCCCTTCCCAGGGTTCGAATCCCTGACTCTCCGCCACACATGGTTTAAAATCAATGACTTGCTCGGTCATTTTTCATTAACCCAACATAAAACCCATCATTGAATAAATGATGGGTTTTTTTGTATCTAAAACCCCATTCTTCTTAACCTTCTAATAAACGAATTACTAATGTGTTATGTCTTTGACTAGCATGGTGGGGTGGCTCGCTGGATGTTCCGTAGTTTTGATGTAGTATTTCATGAGATGCTCACTGGTAAATGATTACAAAAAACGACAACACACCATAACATCTGTACAAGCATAATTAATTGATATTATTGTTGTTATCAGTTGTGTACCGTTACTGGGTTTTAAATTTAACAGATTTGTATTCAGAGAGTCATAAGTTCAAGTCTTATCTCCGGCTCCAACGAATTTGTTAAAATATCATAGCCTTAGCGGATAAAACCTCTAGGGCTTTTTTATTTCCTGAAATTCTGGTCATGCATTGGTCAAAGTTTTATGGGCGAATATGAGACGCTATAACTTCATCCACGACTATGTCCAGAAGCAACTGCTCAATAAAATCAGCCTGATTGATTGTATTTAACGGTCTACATTAAGTTACATGCGCAATGACTCTTTAAATCTAAAATACACATAAACCATCTAATTCCCACCCTACTAAATTGCAGATTTTCTGCTACATCAATTACTGGGATTAAGGTTTCGCGTTAACAATCAATATGCATCCAACCACATGAATAAGATAATAATAAAATATCCACAATTAGATATAATGTATCGTATAACTGAACAAATAAGGAGGCGTATTATGGCATTAAATACATTAGAAAGCAAAATCAAATATCGTATTTCAAGAAGCAAAGACGATGTTTTTGTGCTGAAGGATTTTGAGGACTTATCTGATCGAGATCAAGTTGGCCGAGCACTTCGGAGCCTCGCTGAAAACAATGATTATGGCTTAGCTAAAATCAGTCGGGGAATGTATGCTAAAACACGTATTGCGAGGCGTACAGGTGAAGTCATTCTATCAAACACCCTCTCAGAACTCGCAAGAGAAGGTCTTTCAAAGCTTGGTGTCACAGTCCTTCGGTCTCAGGCACTCATTGACTACAATAGTGGTAAAACTACTCAAGTGCCAACAGGGAGGCTAGTTGCTGTTAAAGGCCGGGTTACACGAAAAATCGAATACGACGATAATGTAGTGGAGTATGAATATGGCCCTCGATAAAGAATTTATTCTTGATATTACTGATCTTGCAAACAAGCTAGATATTGATCCTTCTTTCGTTGAAAAGGATTGGTATGCAACGCAAGCAATGGAGGCCATCAAGGCGTGCTCTACAGATGAGGTTTCACCATTATTTTGTGGCGGAACAAGCCTTTCTAAAGCTTATGATCTTATTAAGCGGTTTTCTGAGGATTTAGATTATCGAGGGATATCAGATGATGGCTTAGCACCAAGTAAAGGCGCGAAAAAGTCGTTACCGAAAATTAGTGGTGGCAGCGTTAAATGATATTAATGGGTTAACAGTTGATGAGTCCACCATGAAAATAGGTGGTAACTTTTTCAAAATGGATATCGATTATGAACCTGCATTTGATATTCCAAATTCACTTCGTCAAACACTTCAAATTGAATTCAGTTATACACAACCTGCCTATGCTGATGACTTTCAAAGTCGTCCGATATCTTCGTTACTGGGCAATTATATTGGTGAGGACGCGTCATTCGATGTTAAATGCATCTCGCCAGTAGAAACGGCTGCTGACAAATTAAGTGCATTGGTATGGCGCGTAATAAAGCGTGACAGAACGAGTGATAAAGACGATCCATCCATCGTAAGACATTTACACGATTTATATGCGTTAAGAGACAATATCAGCAATGATTTCGATCAATTTAAAGCGTTGGTTGATCGCTCTCATAGCATTGATGCTGCCACGAGCAGTAGAAATACAGGAATGCCAATAGTAGAAGCTGCTGAGGCAGCCTATCAAATGATTATTTCAGACGCTGAATATCAAAGGGAATACTCACGATTTGTTTCAGCGATGTCCTATGAAAAGACGCATAAAAGAGCATCCATGTCAGATGCGGCTGAATACATGGCATTATTGATATCCAAATTATCAGCAGGCGAAAGAGATGACAGCGCCGAAAAAGAAAGTCTTATTGACTCACCTGAAGTGAGCAAGGCGCTTAGTACGGACGGCTTAACTTCGCTTAAATCAACGTTTGAAAGCAAGGGCGAGCAAGAAAACCCAGAGACCAACAGTTCTGATCCAAGCGAAACCAAAAACCGCCTAGATAAGAGGAGCTTCTTATCTTACTGATTGAGTAAGAGCATTAATGATGCGATCTTTGTTGCAACAATTACTGAAATGTTGCATTAATTGTTGGAATTGACAAAAAATCATGCCTTTATAGGATTAATACCTTTATTAGCTGCTTTAAATAAATAATCCTACTTATTTAGGATTATTGATTATTTATAACTGAAGGCATATAATAATCCTAATTAAATAGGATCTTATTATGGCTAAGCGAATTGTAGTTCCAGAAAAACCAAATATTGAAGATGTACTATCCAGTGCCCTTTTAGGGGATGCTATACGTTACGTTAGGACATCAATTAACCTATCAATTGAGGATGCCGCAAACATCAGCAACATCTCCAAGCAATCCTTTAACGATTTAGAGTTGGGTAAGCCTGGCTGTCGATTAAGTACGGTGCTGAGCGTAACCAAAGGGCTCGGCATTAAGCTACATATTACTTTGCCAGACTTGGAGGGTGATAACAATGGCTGGTAAATGGATATGGACACTGCCAGTCTACGTTCATAAGTCTCTTGTTGGTACATTGCGCTTTGATGGTGACTACCGATTTAGTTACGACAATGAATGGCTGTTGCGGGGCTTCCCTATCTCACCCAACATCCCATTTTCAGGGGAAGCCTCTAGTGACACAATTGTTAACTTCATTGTTAATTTCTTTCCTGAAGGCGATGCGTTTGACATATTGCTTGAAAATTTGAGTGTCCGAAAAAGCAATGTGCATGCGGTACTTAAAGAAATTGGCAGTGATTTAACGGGTGCGATTACGTTTGGTGAGCCATCACAAGATGAGTCACAGTTACGGCTAATAACCAGTGATGAGATAGCTGAAAGGCTTAATTCCGGTGAAGACCGAGACATTCTTGTTTGGGATGGAAAATACCGCTTATCTGTTGCTGGGGTTCAACGAAAATTGAATGTCCTTGTTAAAGATGCGCAGTTATACCTTGCTGATGGCAAGTGGTCATCGACGCATATATTAAAGTTTTCTAAACAATCTGCTCGACATTTAGTTGCCAATGAATTTGTGTGCATGCGATTAGCCAAAGCTTTAGATCTTAATGTGGCGACAGTCAAACTGCTCTATTTTGGCGAACATCCAGCATTGCTTGTTGAGCGATTTGATCGACGTTTAAGTACAGGACAGGTTGAAAAACGTCACATTATTGATGGCTGTCAGGCACTTGATTTATCCGTGTCTCATAAATATGAACAACCTTACGGGAATGGTGAAGCGGTAGCCCATATTCGTGATGGAGCGAGCCTGGCTAAACTGTTTGAATTTTGCAAGGGAAAAAATATTGATGTTCCAGCGAAAGCGATGACCACTTTAATTGACTGGGTATTGTTTAACCTCATTATTGGTAATAGTGACGCTCATGCTAAAAATATTAGTTTCACCATGAGTAAGTCGCTCCAGATAGCCCCATTTTATGATTTGGTTTCAGTGTGTTTTGAGGCGCAAGCTAACCCCAAAATAGATACAAATCTTGCCATGGCGATCGGTGAAAACTTCGATCCCAATTCAGTCTCCGCGTATGACTTACTGGCTTTTGCAGGAGAAGCAGGAATAAATGGAAAGTTAGTAGAAAAGCGTTTAGAAAGAATGATTAAACTGATAAAAATGAAGATTAACAGTCTTGATCTACTCGATTTAAGCATTAGCGATCTTAAAGATGCTAATGAGCTCATTAGCTTTATAAATTTACGAAATAATCGATTCGAAGACGAGCTTACAGAGTTTAACTTTGTAAGAGAAAGCTTGCTCGATTAGGATTTAAATATTTAAGGTTCAATCGCTATTTTTAAGAAGTTGATTTTTTGGGTGTTAGACCATCCATACAATAAATATAAACCAAATATCTTAACAACTTAGAACTTATTAAAAACGTAATTCTTACCAAAGTTGTATCTCTGAATTTGCACACCGATACAGCTATACTTCCTTCCATGATTATATGGAATAAAAAATATATAATGAAGTTGATATTTAACCTGATTTATCTCTACTTCTTGGTGGCAGGTATTGGTGGCGTTATTGAACTGTACCAAAAAGAGCTCTTAAGCACCGTTTTAGCCATTTTTCCTGTTATCACTTTTTTACTAATTATCTTTGCGAACAGACTAATTTATATTAATGATAAAAGTAAGCGTGAAATAATGGCTCCTAATCTTCGGTACTGGCTTCAATTTTTTACATCAGATTTATCTAAAGCCGTCCTTTCGTTCAATGCACTACTTTGCGCTATCGCAATATTTGATTTATACCCCATAGGTAAAATAAATAGTGAGGTAAACTTAACCTCTTTAGGAAATATGATTTTACTTAATATGACTCTAATCATTACATCTTGGTCAAGCATATATCTTTCGGAAGCATACGTATTACTGGATACTAAAAGAAGAGAATTCAGAAGGGCTAAGCATTCAACATAACTCTTTAACATCTCCTTGATGAGTTATATCGCTGGTATGCATTAATACATCACCTCGTGGCATACTCTCCTTAATGATTTTGTGCCCATGTAGGTAGTTAATTCTGACAATCCTCATTTTTTATCTTCTTTTGGGATAAGACTATCTCGCGTCAACTGTTAATCAGCGTGCAAAACTTACCAGAGTTCTGGGGAAAACAGCGTTGAAAAGTTTCCACCCCTGATTGTGTAACATCCGATATTTTATCGGAGAACTCTGGAGTGTTAACCATGGATATAATTGCAGAAGTGAGAAGGCGTCATCTTGTCAGTGAAGAAAGTATTAGTGCCATTGCTCGCTCACTTATAGTGGACCCTTCACTATTATGCGTACGAATTAATCAGAGCTTCCCTAATGAAATAACGTGCCGCACACAATCATTTATGAATTTAATAATTGGGGTCAGTAATAATTGGGGTCAGATCCTGACCAATCCCCACGAAATAAATAATAAAAACAATGTGTTAATATAAAAATAAAGGGAACTTTCACAGCGTTTGATGATCTGATCAGTTACCAGACATCACACACCAGGAAACGCCGTGAAAGTAGCCTCTATT
>JAGXHJ010000063.1 GCA_024636315.1 Methylophaga sp. | reverse complement strand
ACCTTGTCATCGACATCACAGAATACTTCAGTTAACTTGTTCATAAGCCTGTTTTCCTTTGGTCAAAATCTTTCTGGTCAAAGATCTGATCGGTAAACAGGCTTTTTAGTTCCCTTGGTTCTTAAACCGAGTTGAGGTTAAATAAGACAATTTGTCATAAACATCAGGAATAAACTCCTGATAAAATAGGACTTTTCGCTTAGGGGTTTCAATTAGTACCCTGTATTCTATTCTCCATCAACTAACCACTCTGACGGAGCGATAAAATGAAAAAATCACTAGCATTAGCATTATTTAGCACTTTTTTATCAATGAGTATCAACGCAGCAGAATCAAAACTTGAACTGCTTGCTGGCATTGAAGCCGGCATCGACACCGACACTGCGATGACGATTAATGACTTATCAAAAACACAAGAAATTTTGTCTTCTGAAGTAACTGGTGCTGTGGAATCTTGGTATAACATGGATTCAACAACACATTATGATGTCAAAATAGGTAAACACTACAGTGCAGAACAACGCCCATGTATTGCTTATACATTAACGACTAAACATAGCTCAAAGACAGAAAGCCAAGATTTGAACGCCTGCATGAATTATGATGGTCAATGGATTGCTAAAGACATAACATCGCACTCGCTATAATATCAATGTTCTAGTCAGTACTAGACTGAGATAGAAGACTAAAGACCATAGTATCTAATCATACTGTGGCCTTTTTTATTAAGGTGCTATAGCAGTAAATATTGCTCTGACTGGAGCTGGATGGCCTTCAATTGTCTTGCTATGGTCATCAGGATCAAGAAAATCAGCTAAAGATTCAAATGTCATCCATTTTGTTGGCCGTTGTTCTTCAATACTTGTGGTATTGATATCCACACAACGCACATCTTTAAAGCCACAGCGCCGTAGCCATAATTCCATCGTTGGTATAGTCGGAAAAAACCAAACATTTCGCATTTTGGCATAACGCCCTTCTGGCATCAGTGTCACCCCCTCTTCACCTTCAATTATCAGGGTTTCTAACACTAGCTCCCCTCCTGAACGCAAACATGCACGTAGTTCATATAAATGATCTAGAGGCGAACGACGATGATATAACACGCCCATGGAAAAGACAGTGTCAAAACAGTTGAGTTTTTCTGGTAAATCTTCTATGCCTATCGGTAATACATAGTGATTACTGTCACCAATATAACGTTGCATTACCTGATATTGCATCACAAAAACTAAGGTCGGGTCGATTCCTAATACTAGCTCGGCACCTTCACCCAGCATTCTCCAACCGTGATAACCATTACCACCACCAATATCCAGTATTTTTCTACCCGCTAATGGTTGAATGTGAGGTAATAAACGATCCCATTTCCAATCAGAACGCCATTCAGTATTCAACTCAATACCAAACAAGTCATATGGCCCTTTCCGCCATGGATGGAAGGCTTTCAAGTTTTCAGAAAAAGTATCACGGTCTTCATCAACAATATCTGCAGAAGAACCAATCTGAACCTGATCTTTCAAATTAATTAATGTCGGAGTGATATTAGGTAAAGCCGCCAATGCCGTTTGCCAACCAGTCATTTTGCCATGCCCGTCTTCAGATAACTTTGCCGGTATCGTCTGACGTAATTGCATTGACCATTGTTCGAGGCCAATGGCGTCCAATTTTGGATACAGCGATTGATAGACGCTCATTTAATTGCAACCAGTGAAATAAAATTAAAACATTGAAACCACAACTCACTAAAGTCAAAACCAGCCAATTTAAGACGCTGCTGGTGACTTACTAAGGTCTCTGGGATTAAAACTTTTTCCAAGGCACTACGTTTTTGACTAATTTCTAGGTCGCTGTAACCATTAGCACGTTTAAAGTCGTGATGAGCTTCGATGTGAAACTCTTGTTTCGCATTCTCATCAAATGCGATCTTTTCTGAAAGAATTAAAATACCACCTGGTTTTAAGCCTTGATAGATTCGTTTAATGAGTAATAGCCGCTCTTCTACAGCGATAAATTGTAAAGTAAAATTAAGTACCACCACTGAAGCATTTTTAATATCAACATTTTGTAAATCAGCACATACCATCGTGACTGGAATAGATGATGTTTGATCACTGGACAATAGTTGTTGGCCACGTTCGATCATTGCTAGCGAATTATCAATGGCGATAATGTCACAATTTGGCTTGGTTATACGTTGTCGCATAGAGAGCGTTACGGCACCTAGCGAACAACCTAAATCATAACAATGACTATCTTCTTGGGCATATCTAGCGGCTAAGATACCAATGGTTGAAATCATTGTGCCGTAACCCGGAACTGATCGTTGAATCATATCAGGAAATACATCGACCACTCGCTCATCAAAACGAAAATCAATCATCTCATCTAAGGGTGAAGCGTAAATAGCATCGAGTTTTTTAGCCATTATTGCTCACCTTTTTTCTTTGCAACATTGTTTCTTAAATAGACTGGCATGGCTTGCTCTGCTGGCAATACATGACCCGCTTCCGCTGCAAGTTTAGCCAATTTAACAATGCTGGTCGCGCGAGGATAATGGTCAACACTCACCTGCGATAGCTGATTAATAAAGCATTCGCGCAATATTGCATCATATTCTCGCCAGCCGGTGCCAACACCCACCCATACCTGTGATGAATCAGGTGCAGAAGCGGGTGAGAAATCCTGCGGTGGGCAAACACGCTCTTCATCTATCCGTTTTACTAAACCATTTTCACGTTGATAGCTTGCACAATATATTTCGCCCATCCGTGCATCCATCGCCACAGCTAAATGATCAATATCTAATTCGTCTGCAGCACCTTGAGCTACCGCCGCCAGAGATGAAATAGAGATAACAGGAATATCTCTGGCAAATGCTATACCTTGCGCAACACCTACGCCCACCCGCACCCCCGTAAATGAGCCGGGACCGCGACCAAAGGCTAGAGCATCAACCACGGAAATACCCACACCCGCTTGAGAAAGTACATTGTCCATCATGCCCAAAATAAGCTCCGAATGGCCACGTTGCGTCATTTCAAAACATTCATACACCTTACCTTGATATAACAAGGCGGCGGAACAGGACTCTGTACAGGTATCTAAAGCAAGAATATTCATAAGGTAATTTAATTGTCATTTGGCTGTAATAAGCGTTGATTATAATTCAAACAACATCATAATTAAGGAGTAATTCGATGTCTTACCTAATTGACGCCATAATTGTCACACGTGAAGTATTTATTTTAGGCTTTGTTGTTCTTACCTCACCCATGGGGCTTATTGCCGGTGCACTGTTGATTGGCAGTTCCGAGTAGTCGCAAATATTAATCATATAGTCGCAAAGGGCTCGGTAAACAAAGCTAAGATCGAGTACCATATCTCGCATATTTTAAATTTTGTGGGATTATGAAAAATGAAAGTCTGTGGAGTTGAATTAAAAGGTAATGATGCCATTATTTGTCTAATGTCGTTAAAAGATGGTTTGTATGCTTTACATGAGTGTCGTGTGAAAAAATTAACCATTACTGACGACAGAGATAATGAACAGCTACGGAAATTTCAATTTGATTTTGCTAAATTAATGCAAGATTATCAAGTAGAACATGTTGTAATACGTGAGCGTATGACTCGAGGCAAGTTTGTTGGCGGCTCAGTAGGGTTCAAGCTTGAAGCAGCACTTCAATTAGCTGATGATATTGAAGTTTCACTTATTTCACCTTCAAAAATAAAAGACATCGCAAAACGCAGCCATGTTGTGATGAACTTTAGTGATACCGGCTTAAAACAATTTCAAGAACCCGCGTTTACCACAGCATTTGCTTATCTAGAAAATCTTTAGTAAAGCTGAAGTCTGAAGTCAGATTAAGTGATAAGCAGTACCAACCTAACAGCATCTCATTCCGGTGATCTTTTTAGCCGGAATCCATGCGGAGATTACAATGAACAGCCAGTTTTGGCATAGATTCCCGCTGAAACACAGCTAGGTTGGCGGCGTTTATCTTATTCCAAATTGGGTTTAGTTAGACCTTATCTGTAAAAAAAGCGGCTACATCTTCCATTTTTTGAGTGATAGGCATCGCAGGCAGGCTACGTAAAAATAACTTGCCATAAGGTTTAGTCAAAAATCTTGGGTCACACAATACCAATACACCAAAATCTTTGGGATCACGAATTAATCTGCCAATCCCCTGTTTGAGTTGGATAACCGCCGCAGGAATTTGGATAGAGGAAAAGGGATTACCACCCCGCTCTCGCAAGGCATCTATACGTGCTTGCAATATTGGGTCGCCTGGTGAGGCAAAGGGTATTTTGTCGATAATAACGCAGGATAAAGCTTCACCGCGAACATCTACCCCTTCCCAAAAGCTATTAGTGCCCAATAATACGGCGTTACCATGACTGCGGAATTCATCTAACAGGGTTGATTTGGCGGCACTACCCTGCACCATCAATGGATAATCAATATCTTTTAAGGCCTCAGCGACGATATTCATTGCACGGTAGCTGGTAAAAAGAATAAAAGTTCGCCCTTGGCTGTGGGTGATCAACTCTTTAGCTAAGTCAATAATATGGGTAGTGTAATCATCATGACTTGGTTCAACAGGGATATGTGGCATATACAATAAGCTTTGACGGGCATAATCAAAGGGGCTGGGCCATATCTTTGTTTCAGCATCATCAATGCCTAATTGATGACTAAAATTATTAAATTTACCAGCAACGGTCAACGTGGCAGAAGTAAATACCCAGGCAGTGGGTTTATCATCAATCCATTTTTGGAAATATTGACTAACGTCGTGAGGGGTTGCATGTAACACAATACCCGTCGAACGAATATCAGCCCATAAAATCATATTATCGTCTTGATGTTCTTGCTCAAAGAACTCCAGTGTTGCCATTAGCTCGCTACAGCGGTTATGGCATTGCTCTAAGCCCTTACCTCGCTCTGCAGCCAATTCAAGCTGCTCAGCAAGATCATTGAGGCTTTCTACGAGATCGGCTAATTTATTTTTAACGCCTAATTTTTCTAATAGCGTTAACCACGGCGTGCGATTATCTGTTTCACCGATACTTATTCTAAAACCATGCAACGATGCATCAAGCTTGTCAGCATAATCACGGATACCTGCCATATCCTTAGCATCTTGTTCCATTTCTCTAATGCTATCGCGACATAATTCTTGGATCTGATGACTACTGATGCGATTGCCTAGAAACTGTGTCGCTATTTCAGGTAGTTGATGAGCTTCATCAATAATATAGGCATCTGCACTCGGTAAGATTTCACCTTGTCCCGATGCCTTCAAAGCCATATCAGACATTAATAAATGGTGATTAATCACCACAATATCGGCTTCTTGTGCCTTGCGACGCGCTTCAGCAATAAAACAATCGCTGTAACTAGGGCATTCTTGTCCCAAGCAATTATCAATCGTCGAAGTTACTTTTGGCCATAAAGGTGAATTGTCTTCCAATAAATCACTTTCACTCAAATCGCCCGTGTTTGTTTTGCCTGCCCATACAGTTAAGTCATGTAAGGTCTCATAATGGCGCTTTTGTAATGGATCACTTTGTGCCATTTCTAAGCGATAATGGCATAGATAATTACTGCGGCCTTTTAACAGAGCGGCACGAAAAGGCACGGCAAGCGCTTTTCTAAGTGTCGGTAAATCACGACTAAACAATTGGTCTTGTAGGTTTTTAGTACCCGTTGAAATAAATACTTTTTGTCCTGATAGAATCGCTGGTGCTAGATAGGCATAAGTTTTACCTGTTCCCGTGCCAGCTTCAGCAATTAATATCGTACTGTCAGTTAATATTAACTGGATTTTCTCAGCCATTTCCAATTGCTGTTGGCGCGGAGCATAGCCTTCGATATGTTGTGATAATAGACCACCTTCGCCAAAAACATGCTGCATTTGCTCAGCCATTTATAGCCCCAACCGTATATTTATTGCCCATACTAAGAGACAACCACAGATAAAAAATCCCAGTAAATATTGCATGGTTCGCCACTTATAATGTTTGATCAATTTGTCCTCTGATACGGTTGATAATATAAATACCTGATCGGCATGATCACTTTGTTTTAACACATTCAATTGCTCTTGTTTTACATGTTCACCATGTTTGCGTTTTACATGTTGCGCGGCGGCTAACTGAACCCGCTCCCATTCTTCTGTACTTAATTCACCATCGTGGTTGAGATCAAACGTATCTAATAACTTCTTAGAGTCTCGTTTCCAATGGCGTAATAAATGACTGATTTGCTCTTTCAATTTTTGCCGTTCAATATTGGCAATCGTTTTAAATAAACCTATGGCATATAACGGTTCGTTTTCTGTAATCAGTTCTTCGGTATAACGTCTCGGCGCCACGCTAGTATGTTTATACCATGTACGTTTATTAGTGACGATAACGTCGGCATCGTCAGGGTCGATAACACAACGTCCCGTATCATCCTCTAACAAAAAGAGATCACCACTGGTTTCTTGTTTAATGACTCGCCAATAACTGACTGATTTGCCGTTAGCTTGCCGATGTTCCGATTTTTCTTCTATCTTATATCGATACCAAACACATGATTTTCCCGATAAGGGCGACACAATTACTGGGCCATCCATTAGCCGTGTTTGACCATTTAGCTCAACATATCCTTGCACTGCGGATCTGATTTTTGCAGTGGGCGTATTTTCAATCAATCGTGCTTGGTGAAGCCCTCGCGACATTCGATAAAATGCTATCAAGGAAAAAATCACCGCAATAGGCCACCCCACCCAAAACTCAACTGGATCGAACTGGATGATATTGCTCTCAGCTGAGGCAATAATGTCTTTTAGCATTATTTAATTAAACAATTGCCCAAGATTAACGTCAGTTTTTTCTTCGTCAGTAAATTCTAGGAGGCTGTGTGCTTGAAAATTAAACATCCGTGCGATAAATACATCAGGCACTTGTTCAATTCGTACATTATTAACATTGACACTTTCGTTATAAAATTCACGACGATCGGCAATGGCATTTTCTAAACCGGTGATTCGAGCTTGTAAATGTTGGAATGTTTGATCGGCTTTTAACTCAGGGTAAGCCTCGGCAACAGCAAATAGACTACCTAGTCCCATACGTAGCGCACCTTCGGCTTGTCCTAATGCAGGGATGTTACCTTGTTGTTGTGCTGATGCTACTGCACTACGAGCTTTCATAACCTTTTCAAGGGTTTCTTGCTCATACTTCATGTATTGTTTACATGTTTCAACTAGCTTTGGCAGTTCATCATGACGCTGCTTAAGCAGTACATCAATATTCGCCCATGCCTTGCTGACGTTGTGTTTTAAAGTAACAAGGCCGTTATAAATGGCAATTAGATAAATAACAATAACCGCTATTACACCCCAAGAAATAAAACCAGCAATACTCATAACAATCACTCCAGTTAACTCAGTTGTTATGATTATCCCATATTTCTGGTGATAGCCCATCTTCGCTTGTCCAAACCAATCGACCTATTATTTTGAACTGAGCCACCGACATTGCACCGCGTTTTTTATTAGCGCTCTCTGTTTTGGTATTGAGGGCCGCCTCGATGTCCTCACTAGTTGCTTCATGCATTTCGACGGGTAAATAATCATCATCAAATATCACCATGACAACTCTATCCCAGCGACCATCTGATTTGATTTGACCTATACGTGGGCTTGAGCGGCTATCTTCGAATATAACGCGGCCCTTAATCAACATCCGTAAACCTTTTCGCTCACCACGGCCAATGGCGTCGTAACCTAAAGTCATATCGTCCATAAGTTGTAAATCTAATGCTTTAGCTACATCAAAGCGTGAAATTTCGCCAGTTACAGGCAAAGTACTCCCCGTCGTTTTACGGTACTTAGCCGCTAACTGACGTGTTTCATGCATTAATTTGTCAATGGAATAGAGATCCATATTGGCTTCTGCTGGATTATTCATTACAAGTATAGTCAATTTCTCAAAAAAAACGGTCTAACCATTGTATCGGTTAGACCGTTGCTTTCTTGATTAAAGAAACTAATTATTTCTTTTTAGCGTCTAAACCCTTTTGATAATATTTATGAACTAACTTGTCTTGATTTTCTAATAAGAAATCAATGCTAGGTTCATTATTCATCGCTTTTTCAATAGCGCGACGTGTTGCTTCACGGTGAATATTAAATAAAGCTTCATGATCTAAATCTTCAACGTTCTCTACGCCTGGCGTCAACCATACAGAAACGATAATACCTAAATCATTCGCTTTTTCTTTAGGAATCGTGCCATTACGAACAGCATCCAATACGCCATTAGCAATAGCGCCTTGAACAGTACCCATTAAGATTGCTGTATAAGCCGTTTTCTTAACCGTTACTTTACTAACCATTATTGTCGCAGGTTTCACCATCATGTCAGTGTTCATCAACGCAAAAACGCGTGAATGACCTTGCACTTGGTCGCCTAATAAATTAGCAAATGCAGTACCAAATGGGCCGTCAAACTCACCAATAATAACTTCTGGTTCTGCGGCTGTGAATGGTGGTCCACCGGCAACTAAACATTCGCCAGTACGCATAATAATTCTTTCGCTCATGAGATTTTTCCCGTTGTGATTGATATTAAGATTCTCCAATTATCCTTGTCTGATGACTATGTAGCAACCTCAAGCCTCTTTATAGGTCACTCAAACAACGTTAAACTCGACCTAATATTTTTGATAGAGTCAGATAATGTCCGAACTTAAAACCCCTTATGAGCGAATCGGTGGCGAACAAGCTGTTCGTAAGCTTTGCCAAACTTTTTATACGATCATGTGTGATACGACACAAACTCAACTGATCCGCGCAATGCACCCTAACAATATTCAGATAAGTGAAGACAAGTTATACCTTTTCCTTACTGGCTGGTTAGGTGGACCTCCACTTTATACCGATCTTTATGGGCATCCTCGATTGAGGGCCAGACACTTGCCTTTTTCAATTGGTATTGAAGAACGCGACCAGTGGTTATATTGCATGGCTCAAGCACTAAAAACGATGGATATAGATGAATTATTTGCCCAGCAATTAATGAGCTCTTTTGTTCAAACAGCTGATTTTATGAGAAACCAGTCCGATCAACAACAAATGAAATAACGGTGACTAAAATGGGTATTGGGATGAATATTGGCGCATTAATTATTGGTGATGAATTACTTTCTGGAAAACGACAAGATCGTCACTTTAACCATCTGCAATCCGTTTTAGCGAAACGTGGGCTAGAACTGAGTTGGACCATCATTGTCGGTGATGATCCGATACAATTGCAGCGCTTTCTAAATTTCAGCTTGGCGAGTGATGACTTAGTATTTAGCTTTGGTGGCATTGGTGCCACACCAGATGATCGTACACGGCAATCTGTTGCTAATGTCGCCAAGGTCAAATTAATTCGTCACCCTGAAGCCGTATCGGAAATTGAACAACAGTATGGTGAAACAGCCTACCCTAATCGTATATTAATGGCTGAAATACCTGAAGGCAGTCGGATTATTCCAAATTCTATTAATCGGGTTCCGGGATTTTCATTTAATGATCACCATTTCATGCCTGGTTTTCCTGAAATGTCATGGCCAATGCTAGAGTGGATATTGGACACTCATTACCCAGATTTAAAAAATACTGCACCTGATGATGAACAAACTATTTATGTGCTCAATGGCCGCGAGTCAGATATTCTTGAAGCGATGCATGATGTGCTTCGACGTTATCCTGATTTACGCTTATCTAGCTTGCCGCATCTAAGCGATAAGCCTCATATTGAACTTAGTCTACGCGGTAATACGGCACAAATAATCCATGCGATGATCATACTTAAAACAGCCATTGAGCATGCAGGTATTCGCTGGTCAAATCAACTAATAGATAACCAGTGAAACCATAACGGTAAGGTCACTAAACTACAAATAGTAGTTAAGGTGACGGCAGCAGCATATAGCTCACTATCCAGTCCATAACGTTCACAGATAACAATCCCAAATACCATGGTTGGCATAGCGGAAATTAAAGCCACAGGGATAATTAAGTCAGTATTTAAGCCAATCACTTGGCTTAAACCAAATATGCAAAATGGCGTTAAAACCAAAGAGATTAGTACTACAGGGAACAATAACCCCATAAATCTCAGTCGCAAACTGTGCCAGCGAATACTCATACCTAATACTATTAGCATTAAAGGCACCACACCACCTGCCAACATAGAAAGTCCTGAATCTAAAATTTCGGGCTGTTGAATACCGGCAAGATTCAAGAAAATCCCAAGTGTCACAGCCCACAGGGGGGGGATTTTCAAAAGCGCACGAAGAGGATGAACCTCAGAGTTATTACCACCGTAATGCTGAGCTAACAACATACCAAAAGATAACAGTATTGGCGTACAGGCAAACAAATCATATTGCAGTACTGTTACACGAGTCTCTGGGCCTAACACTTGATTTAATACAGGCAGACCAAGGTAGGTAGCGTTAGGAAATGCGGCGGCTAATAATAATGCGCCGGTTTGCTGCTTAGTGGCACTGAGCCATCTCATGACCAACCACATTGTCCCTAAACCAATTACGATACCGCTAGCGGCCAGAAAAGAAATTTGTAATGATGAACTATCTAGAGGAGCTGTCCAAATGACATCTAACACTAGTGCAGGCAACAATATAAAAAACACTAAGTCGGTGAGTGCTCGTCGGTGCGCTAAGGCCGAAATATGCGCGGGAGCGAACATTTTCCAAAACGTGCCACAGGCAATGAGTAATGACATTTGAGCCAACACAGGGAGCATAAATTCTTATCCGTAGGTGATACAAGATCATATCCTATCAATGCTAGTGGTCTTGGTAAATTAATTCGCTCGCTGATACCATCATTTTAGGGTTTTATAAATAACTTAGTAGTGTTTAAACAATAGTAATAAGGATCTGCTCCACTGCAAAAAAATCCTTAAAAATTATTTTCCATTCAGTTTCAGTTCAGATTGTTTTTGCTAATCTGCACCTAACAGCTAACAAAACAGGAGAGCTACAATGAAAAAATTATTAGTCACCGCAGGTTTAACAACTCTTTTAAGCTTATCGTCTGCCAGCGTGCTAGCCGGTGATAAACATCATAAAAAAGATTATCATGACAATTACCGCTCTGAAAGGTCTTATCAAGAAACAGCGCGTGTTACTCATGTTGAACCACTTTACACCACGGTGAGAGTATCGGTTCCACAACGTGAATGTTATGAGCGCCCTCAGCATCGCACAGAATATCGCCAACGCGAATCCTACACTAGCACCATCGCAGGTGGTCTAATTGGCGGTGTTTTAGGCAATCAATTTGGTAAAGGTTCGGGGAATACGGCAATGACTATCGCAGGCACATTACTTGGCGGATCGATAGGACGTGATGCCGGCGGCTATTCATCACAGATGAATTCAGATTATGACCGCGGTGAAGAATGCCATATTACTGAGCGTGTCCATGAAGAACAACGGATTGATGGTTATCTGGTAACGTATCATTATCAGGGTCAAACATATACCACTGAGATGGACCATTATCCGGGTAAACGTATTCCAGTTAATGTTTCTGTTGAACCTGCTCGTCGTTATTACTAATCACAACGAGACCTTCAGTAACGTCAATTTGCAACATACTTCCGTTAATACTAATTTATAAGACAATTTTAAGAGGATATAAAATGAAACTAAATAAAAATTTAATCATGCTTGTCAGCGCTACCAGTTTAGTATTCGGAGTAGTATCACTACCCTCTTATGCAGATGATGTGCCATACACGGTCACTAATGGTAATGAGCTGGATGCTAATAGTTACAATGGTTTTAAATTATTTCGTAATTGGTGCGCGCGTTGCCATGGCACTTATGGTCAAGGCATGGTCGGACCTAACTTGGCTGATAGCTTAAAACTCATATCTAAAGAACAATATTTTGCTACTGTTGAAAATGGTAAGACAGGTACCATTGGCAGTATGCCTGCATGGAAAGCAAATATTGAAGTTATGGAAAATAGCGATAAAATTTATGCCTACCTAAAAGCGCGTTCAGATGGTGCAATTGGCGTTGAAAAACCTAAAAAAGCAAAATAAGTTTTAGCCGCAAGTTTCCCTCTTATTAGAAAACCAGTACGAGGGACTTGCACTCTCAGTTGATACCATTTTAAATACACTTAAAAATTAAAGGTTTATTCATGTTCTTATTGCGGTATTTATTCATTATCATGCTCCTATCACTGTCAGCGCCCTTGTTCGCTAAGTATTTGGCAGATGATATCGAACCTGGCGATGGCGTGAATGAAATTCAATTACCCCTTACTAAAGAATCTGCCGCAGAACTAATTCGAATGGAATCTAAAGGTAAAATATTAGGGACTAACATACATTAATACCACTTTCAGGAAAATACGATTTTCCAATAAGTGCTTTATACCCCAGCGTTT
>JAGXHJ010000062.1 GCA_024636315.1 Methylophaga sp. | reverse complement strand
ATGATGGCAATGTGAAACGTCATACATTAGAACGAATCGAATCAATGATATTAGGGGCTGCAGGTAAAACGCTGGGGTATAAAGCACTTATTGGAAAATCGTATTTTCCTGAAAGTGGTATTAATGTATGTTAGTCCCAAAAATAATGATTAAGTGAAGACGAACAATGTTGGGATATATTCTGAATCCTAGCGCTAGCGACTAGTTGAAATTAATTCTCTCTGACATGAATAGAGTTTATTTTTAAAGGATATGAATGTAAGGCATCAGCATTTTAGTTAGAATAAAGCCATCACACTTTCTCTATATCCTCATATGGATGCAACTATGCTCTTAAGTATTACCGATCCAGCGATTATGTTTTCAGGTATTTCGCTTTTATTTCTAGCTTATACAAATCGATATTTATCATTGGCTAGTGTCGTTCGAACGCTAAATAATGAACTCAAGAAAGATGAGGGAAAAAATCGAATTCTGCAGATTCGAAATCTGCATTTACGCATAATCCTGATCAAATATATGCAAGCATTTGGAGTGTTATCCTTTTTGTGCTGTGTGTTTGCGATGCTAATGTTATTTTGGCAAGATCAGATGTTAGGTGAAGTCTTTTTTATCACCAGCTTAGTGACAATGGTTGTCTCACTGGTTTTATCACTAATAGAAATTCTAATGTCGGGACAGTCACTAAAAATAGAATTAGAGACAACAAACGTACGTGACCTGTGGGATAAATGATCGATGCAGCTTAGATAATATCTGACTGCACCGTCACAATGTCAGTTATAGATACTAATTTAAGTCTGCTGCGTATTTTTTGAGTAATGTCAGTGGCACAATATCTAAGGCTTTGATATGCGTTCTCTTAAGATGGACTCTAGGCGCCATTTGATTTTTTTCAGCTTCTAACCAACGTGCAGCACATAAACACCACATATCTCCCGGACGCAATCCCGGAAAACCATGCTCCATCGCGGGTGTTGATAAGTCATTGCCTCTAAAGCGAGAGTATTCCAAAAATTCCTTCGATGTCTCAATACACACTGTATGTGAACCAAGATCTTCCTTACAGGTATTGCAGAGATTATCTCGGAAAAAGCCCGTAACGGGTTCGCCACTACATTCTTCTAGTTTTTCACCAAATACGTTCAGTGATTCATCCATTTCCATTGCTTAATTACCTATGCCTTATTGTTTATATGGAAGCTCGTAAAATACAAGCCACACTTTTATTCTCAACTGTAGACATTACATGAATTTTCTTGATGGGAGGATTATTTTAATCTGGCTTACTCATTACGTATGAACCACCTCAAACTGAAGCTAGTTTGATATGGCATCTTTTAAATACTAAACCGTCATTTTAAAACAGAACGGTCATTCCCTACTTCACCGTCATTCCTGCGTAGGCAGGAATCCAACGATTGTGGCTATTTGAACGGCTCATGGATCCCCGCCTGCGCGGGGATGACGAGCCGTAGTAGATCGACATTCGGTGATTTATTTATGACGCAGAATGCTAGAAGTTATTGCCAAGGAACTTACAAAGTAATAGCCAAGTCGTTAGTCAGATAAATAATACTCAACTGTAGACACTACGCGAATTTTTTTGATGTGAGGATTATTTTTGTCTCACTCACTAATACTAAACTGACCTTGCGAGGCTTGTTTAATTTTCCCTAATTTACTATTCGAATCTGTGGCAAATTTTTCAGCGACTTCTCTAGCCTTACGTGTCGCTTCCTCGACCATTTCTGGCTTCACTTCATTAAGGCGCGTAAAAATATATTCGGTTTGGGATTGGTAATTATCACCCGTAAACACAATGCCTTGCTTACCTAGCTCTGATAACGACCCCATTACAGATCGAACAGCAGCAATATTGCTGGAATAAACCGTGATGGTTTGAAACGCCGTATAACGAAACTCCGGCCTCATGTTGCCGCCATATTGTTGAGCTGATTTATCGGTTATCGCTGGCGATGAAAAGGTCACTTCTTCAGGGCCAATGCCTTTATTACTTAGGAATGCTTTTGTTTTAAGTGAGCTTTTTTCAAGGGCGTCATAGAGTTTATCTAAATCATTTTCTGCGGCTGAAAATTGAATTGGCCAAATCACAATATCCGCCTCAAACTCACGTTCAGACAAACCTTTTACAGTGACACTTCGGTCATATTGTTTATATTCAATCGCCGCATCACCTAAAAGATAACCAAGTGACGACAATCCCATGAATACAAAAAAACCTAATATAAATGCAAATGCCTTGTTAGTTTGTGGCATTTAATTCTCCTTTAGGTAACGTTTAAAGTTAAGGTGTGATAATTGTTATATCCTTTTGAATGATGGGCTAGGAATCTTTTGAAGAGTCGCGTGTAATTACATAGAAAATCTAGCTGGCTGACCAGTTGATTTGTTACATCGCCTTATTTAAGTCTACGTTTAGACCCGCGACTCTTAACTCCTTAGCCAATGTAAGCTTCCATGCGCCTGCTACATCGATGTCGATATATAGAACACCAAGAAAATCAGAGGGTATTTCTACGTTTCCTTTCCTTAGAACACATACCCGGTTCCTTCCTATTCTCGCTGCCATATACCCAAGTTCGACTAAAACGTTTTGTCGAGCACGAGGCTGGAGATTTTCTGATGATAACGCACTCGCTCCTATATCATCTGGCGTAAAGAGGACTACAGCATATGCTGCATCGGTATGCTTTTCGAGTTTCTCGATTATAGTTTGCCCTTCATTTGCCTGCTCATGAAGGATGACCGCATTTAAGCCTAAGTTTTCAATGAATCTTGCCGACGACTCTTTAACTTGCTCATCGTGACCATGCACAATAAAAACATTATTGTTGTTTCCTGATATGGGATTTCCTTTAGTATTTGTTATTTTTTGCTCTTTAAATAGCAGGTCGTGTGTATAGTCTTTTCCGAATGACAAGGGTAGCAGTCTTCTATCTGTTGCCATATCAGCAACATTAGATTTTCTCATCTTATTGTTGTGCTGGTCTGCATAGTAAGATTTCGGTTGCGGTGTATTAGTTATTTTTATTTTTTGAATGTCATCAATGTTTTTGATAATCATTCCGTCAACGGTAAATGTTCGGCCAGAATGCCAAGGGTTTATAATCTGTCGATTAAGCTCATCCAACGTCAGATCATTGAATACAGCAGATCTAGCTTTCTTGTTGCTATCACCAGCCCACTCCACATGACAATGCCAGTATTTTTCAGGGAAAATGTCTATTTCTTCCATATACAGAATTTACCTTTTTATTGGTTTGCCCTAACTGTAAAAAACTACCTGTAATTATTACTTTTATACAGACAATATCTCCACATAATCTGACAATAAACTTGAAAAAATGCATTATTGAACGTACTTTCTTTAATACGAACAATGACAGGTTTTAGATAATGCTTCAATCATTCCTTGTTGCAATACGGCGTCATACTATTCTGCAAATGATCGTCCATCTTCACGATGAATCATCACAATCGAAGAGCGCGGTTTGCTGTCGCCGCCGGCAGGGAAGTGGGAGGGGGCGTTGTCTTCACCGGCAAGCGGATGTTGGATGCCGACAAATAAGGTTTGGTTGTCGTCGCTGAAACATAAGCCTGTAATTTCACAGGCGATGGGGCCTGTCATAAAGCGTTTTATTTCGCCGGTTGTAGGATCGCTACATAACATTTGGTTATTACCCATGCCGGCAAACTTGCCTTCATTACTGTCTTTGCCATCCGTCAAAACCCATAAGCGACCAGCAGCATCAAAGCTAATGCCATCGGGACTATTGAACATATTATCGGCGGTTATATTGGCAGTGCCTGCGCGGGCATCATCATAAACGCTTGGGTTGCCTGCAAGCAGGTACAGATCCCACTCAAATTCATCGGCGGTGTGATCATTTAACAGCGGGCGCCATCGCACAATTTGGCCGTAATGGTTATCTGCTCGTGGGTTGGGGCCATTGAGTGGTTGACCTTCTGAACCTCGTTCTTTGTTATTGGTTAAGGTGCAATAAATTGTGTTTTGGTCAGGGTGAACGGCAATCCATTCTGGGCGATCCATTGTGGTTGCACCTACGATGCTGGCGGCTTGGCGAGCATAAATAAGTACTTCAGCTTGATCAGCAAACCCAGCCTCAGTCGTCAGGCCATTTTTGCCATGGGTTAACTCTAGCCATTCGCCACGGCCACGTAGAGCATCATGTTCGCCATTAAAGCGGGCAACATAAAGTGTGCCTTCAGCTAATAAGTCTCTATTTTGTTCGGATTGCGTGGCATCGTATGTGTGTTTAGAAATGAAACGATAGATATGTTCGCCTCTTGAATCATCGCCCATATACACTACGACATGACCATCTTTATTGACGGTTATGGCGGCATTTTCATGTTTAAAACGCCCTAAAGCAGAACGTTTTAAGGGAATGGAATCTGGATTCATTGGGTCGATTTCGACTATCCAACCAAAGCGATTGGCTTCGTTAGGATTTTTACTGAGATCAAACCGTGGATCGTGTTGTTCCCATTGGTAATATGATTTGTCGCCTTTAATGTCATAGCGTTTTTCTAATGCGCTTTGCTCATGTGGTGCGGTGCTACCAAAGTTGAAATTGACGTTTTCTTCACAGGTTAAATAGGTTCCCCATGGTGTTTTACCATTGGAGCAATTATTAAATGTGCCTAAAATCTGCCTTGCAGTTGGATCCGCTTCGGTTTTTAATAAGTGATGACCAGCGGCAGGGCCAGTCATCTGCATCAGTGTATTCGCTGTGATGCGGCGATTAAGTTTGCCTAATTGATCGACGCGCCATGTTTCACCTCGTCGGACGATTTCAAAAATGGACACACCATGTGCGGCCTGACTTTTGGCTACGTCATCGGCAGTTAGTGTCGTGCCGTCATGGTCAAATAAGTATTCTTGATTGGTATATTCGTTATTTACTACCATCACAGCACGATCGGTGCTGAGAGGGAAACACGACATGCCGTCATTATTATCACCAAATTGACGTGCTTGAGCGGCGGCATTAGCTTTGCCTGATGGATCAAATTGTGGTGCATCCGGAAAAAGAGGATCACCCCAAGAAATGAGAACGTCGGCACGATAACCTTTGGGGACGATGACTTTATCGCTGGTGCTGGCGGGCAGGGCATCAAAATCGAGTAAGTTGGATGGTGTAGCAGATATTGCTTGTTTAATCGGCATGCCGGCTAAAAAGGTGCCCGCGCCAACAAGACCAACCGATTGCATAAAACGTCGACGACTCAGGGCATTGGTTATCAAAGACTTGAGTTTGGATGATTTAGCAGAATGATCGGTCATAACAACTCTCATTAAAATATAAGGGAATAACGGCGTGCAGTTTAAACTGTCACCAAGCTGAAAGACACGTTCTAGGCGTGCCAATCAGCTACAGTTTAAAAACCTTATGTGACAATTAATGAAGGGTGTTGTTTGTTCATTGAAATAGAAACTAAGATTTATAAGGCATTGGACCTAAATAATCTTTTTTGCCAACTTCTACGCCGTTGTGACGCAAAATGGCATAAGCCGTTGTCACGTGGAAATAGATATTAGGAATCGCATGTTGAATGGCAAATTCTTGTCCTGTTAGATACTGTCCTTCCCAGCGTGCTTGTGACACTTTTTGAGTGGCGGCATCGGTAAAGTCTGCTTCGGTAAAGCTAGCTAAATACGCTATTACTTCTTTAATACGCGTTTGTAGTTCTGCAAGTGTAGTTTCTGTATCTTCATGTTTTGGTGCTGAATCTACTTGACCTACTAAACGTGCTACACCCAATTTGGCGGTATCGCAGGCAATTTGTACTTGACGAATTAAAGTAAATTGATCAGGTGCTAATCGAGAATTAAGTAGCACATCAACACTAAATTTCTTTGAATCTGCGAACTGTTCGCCTTTTTCGAGTATGGCGCTTAAGTTTGTAAGCATCTTGCTGAACTGTACGACGGTTAATTCATAAAACATGGCATGTACCTTTGAAAGGAGAGTGGGCATACAGTGCTTAAGTGGGGGCTGAAGAGAGCGCTTTCAATTGATGCTGTTTAATATTTTGTGAAAGGCTGAGTGATATTCTCCCTTCATGGATTAGACCTCTTTTACTGAAGGTTGCCACCATTTGGCCATTCGACTTTGCAGCACTATTTTAGGTCAGGTCAGATATTGATTTTTCAACTTGATGTAGTGATTGGCTGAATACATGAAATGTGCGATTTCATCTTCGGTTAGAGGGCGTACACGTTTAGCGGGGCGTCCTAAATATAAATAACCACTTTCTAGCACTTTACCCTCGGGCACTAAACTGCCGGCTGCTAACATGACATGTTTTTGCACCACGACCTGATCCATTACAATACTGCCCATACCAATTAAGGATTCATCTTCTATCGTGCAGCCATGCAATAACACCTGATGACCGATGGTGACATGATTGCCGATAATAAGGGGGGAGCCGTCTGGTTGCCAACTTGATTTATGGCTAACGTGAAGCATGCTGAGATCCTGTAAATTAGTGCCTTCGCCAATGCGAATACAATTTACATCGCCACGGATGACCGTACCTGGCCAAATAGAGCTGTTTTTTCCGATCTGAACATCACCGATCACGCTGGCGGAAGGATGAATGTATACCTCTTCACCAATCTGAGGATGCTGATTTTGGAAGTGTTGTATGTTCTGCATCTGTATCCTTATGTTAAAAAGATTTAGCTACTTTGTTGCCGATAAAGTTTTTGCCAGCTAATAAAGCCGATAATTGCAAGGATAGTGTAAACAGAAAATAGGATTACGGTGGCGAAATAACCTGATTGGGCATAAAGCACTATAGCCGCCCCATCAATCACTACCCAATATAGCCAATTTTGTAAGACTTTTTTTGCCATCAACCATGTATTCATTACAGAGAAGATCGTCACGCTGGCATCAAGATAAGGATTTTGTGAGGTTTCAGTTACTTCTAGGTAATAGGCGGTGATCACGCTGAGCACGGTGGCTATTAATAGAAATGTAAGTTGTTTGGTCCACGACCAACTGGTGATGACCAGCTTATCTTCGGCGACGCCATGTTTCCGCCATAACATATAGCCATAAATCGCCATGCCCATATAGTAGAAGTTAAGCAGAGCTTGCATGGGAAGTTGACCTTCCCAAAATAAGGCGGTGTAAATAAGTGTACTGATAAAGGCGATTGGCCAACACCATTGTGACTCTCTGGCGGCAAAGATGATGTAAGCCATGCCGAGTAATGCTGCGAAAATTTCCCAGCCTGACATAAGGGCAAAGGCATCAATAATGAAGGTTAACCAATCTGACATTTTTATACATCAACCACATCGACACGGTCTGTTCCGACCATTTTTAAGACAAATGCACTGTGTGGCATTACCTTGAAGACTTGTTCTATTTCCGCATCCATTGTATCCATCACATCACGATATTCACCAAACACTTGTGTGCTTAAGCTATTACGTTTGACGATGAGTTTTGGATTAGTTTCAAGTTTGTTGATGAAGGCTAAAATGGGTTCAACAAAACCTTCGGTGAGCGGGTAGAGGCTGATATCTATTGAAATACGCATGATTTATAACCTGTAATTAAATGAAAAAGGGCTCATATGAGCCCTTTTAATGAAGAGATTGTTAGTAATCCCAAGTGAGGTTGATACCGACAACACGAGGGTCGCCTTTTTGGGTATAGGTGTCAGATGTATAACCAGTTGATGGGTCGATACCGAAATAAAAGCCTCTAGTATCATAATCTTTATCTAGGAGATTTCTTCCCCAAAGAGATACTTTCCAGTCACCTTTTTTATAGTCAATACTTGAGTTGAGTAATACATAAGAACTAGATTTTGAGTTGTGGCTATTAGAGAAATAGAACTCGTCTTTTCCTTCAATATTTGCTCTAAATGTCCAGTTATTCGTGACGTAATATTCGCCACCTAAACTAAACTGGTAAGCAGGTGCATGGGCTATACGACGACCACTCAGTGTTATGCCGTTGGCTAAGAGCTCAGGATTTTCATAATCATCTAACACGGCATCTAATAAACCAAGCGAGCCAAAAACTTTCCATTGGTTATTTAGTAGCCAGTCAAAATCAGCTTCTACCCCTACATTGGTTACTTTTTTTGCATTAACAAAATAGTCAATAAAATCAGAGCCCGAACCAGAGACCTTAGGCACTTCTAGTGAACTTTTAATTTGGGCATCTTTGCGTAAGGTGTAGAAGGTAGTGACGTTAGTAATTAAGTCACCTTCTAGCCATGCTGATTTCAAACCAGCTTCGATGGTCCATGAATATTCGGAGTCGAAACTGCGTTCGTTATTTGTTAACCGAGTTTCGGTATTAATTCCACCTGCTTTGTAACCTCGTGAAAGAGTAGTGAACAGCAGATGCTCGGGCTGTATTTGATATTCCAAGCCTAATTTTCCGCCAAATAGAATTTCATCTGTTTCTTTATTAAGCCCTGCGGAATCAGCATATTCTGCTTGCCAATTTTCAATTCTTAAACCAGAGATTAAAGTCAGTTTTTCAGTGAGTGCTGTATCTAATTGACCAAATACGGATGTATTTAGTGTGTCGTAAGCATTATTGAATGGGTAAACAGCCGGAGTATCATTATCAAAGTATTTACGAGCGAGATCTTGTTTCTGACTTGAGTGATAAAAACCAATGCTCCAAGCTGTTGTGTTGTCGAAAACCTTACCATTTTCATTTGAAAGTGCACGACCTTCAAAAGAGTAGTTTTCACGTTCACGAAGATATTGATCAAATCCACTGTACGGAAAATCAGCCGGATTAAATTGATTTGCATTTGACCAATCGTCATCGTAGCTATATTCAAGATCAGATTGAGAGTAAGTAACAGTTGATTGCAACTGAAGTTTATCACTAGCACGCCAATCAGATTTTAAGGCGAAGGCATCTGTTTTTTGAGCATCTTTTCCAGGTTGATCTGCAACACTGTTACGTGAGTTATCAAAGGTAAAGGCATCATAGCCATTATCGATGTCGATATGTAATAGATTTAGATCAAGCGTTAAATCTTTATCAACTAACCATTTTAAATGACCGCGAGCAGTGATTTCATCTCTCTCTTGCGTGTCATCACGACCAAGAAATGTATTGTCCATAAAGCCATCTGATTGATGACTATAAACAGACATACGACCTAATAATGTGTTTTCAATTAAAGCGCCACCAACAGCCACACCGACATTATGTGTGTTGTAGTCGGCAATACCTGTCTCAACATGAACTTCTAAATCTTCCGTTGGTTGTTTACTTTGTAAGTTGATGACGCCAGCTAATGCATTAGCACCGTATAAAGTACCCTGTGGGCCGCGTAAAATTTCAACTTGGTCAATATCAAATAAAGTTGCAGCACCACCAGAACGACTTAAATCAATACCATCAATATAAAGGCCAACTGAAGGATTAAGCGGTGCTTTAAATTCACTACGCTCACCAATACCACGGATTTGAAAATATTGGGCGCGTGAGGCACCACTTGAAACATTGACATTAGGTGCCAAGTTTAAAATATCTTCAATATGCTGAGCACTGCGTGATTCGATAGTGTCACTATCGATTGTGGTTAAACTGATGGGGGTTTCTTGAGCAGTATTAGGTCTGAAATCAGCACTGACAACCATTGAAGGTAGTTCGACCTCGGAGGTGTCTGCAAATGCATTTGTGGAAAGTAGGGCTACGATTGCGGCGGGTAAAAACTTAAACTTCATTGTTGGCCTTTTTAATGTATAAAAAGGACAGGGGATAATTCATTGACAGCACTTATATTACTAAAAGTGCGAATGCAGTATCTCGGCCTGTCCCTACGCCAGTATTAACTGGATCAGGTTCATAGGGTTCTTTCTATTGAAGAAGAAAGTCTCAGGCATCATTGCCGCCCCTAGGCTTGAATTTGATAGCGACTTACATAGCCATCAAATATCCGGCGATATTATACGCCAAGCTACTGTTTTTAGCCATGTTTGTTTGCTTGTATAGCCATACTGTCAGTAATGACTTGTTCTAAGCATGGAAGCGTTTCGGATAATTCGACAGAAACGTGAAATAAATTAGGATCTTTTTTATCAAATTTACATCGAACTACTTTGCCTTCGGCGATTAAACTGGCGCCGTCGTTTTCATTGAACACAATTTTAATGTGATTACCTAACCTAGGTGCGTGGTTAGTGGTGATATATATTCCGCGGTCACATAGATTTTGGCTGATGCCATAGTACGAAACCTCATCATGCTGATCAATGGTAAAGCTTATCTGTGTTTCAATAGCGACTCGTGTAAATTGGCGTTTTTCTTCGTAATCATTTTTGGGCATTTGCCAAGGCCTCCAGCCAGTCTATTGAATAACAAATCTAGACTACGGAACAATAAAAATGAGAACAAGGAACTAATCGACTATTTTTTGTAATAGCCTATTTCAGGCTGGATCTACATGCAGGGCAAATTCTCTGCTTGCTGTTGAGACGGCTGGTGGCTACTTTATTGCCATGATTGTCATAACATCTTGGGCAGAAAAACCCTTTTTCACCCGAAAAGATATAACAGCCTGATTTTAATTCTGGTTTGGCAATTATTATGGGCGTTTGTTTTATTGTCGTGCTTTGGTTTTTACTAAGCAGTGTTATCTGTTGTTGCAACGTCGATGTGTTTGTTTTTATTTGTTCTAAATCGCTTGTAAGCGAACTGATGATTGTTTTTGTTTCTGACTCATTGTTGCTATTGATGGCTACTGAAAGTTGCTCTAATAGTGCTTGTGAGTGATTGATTGGGTCAAAAATATCCATGTGAATTTCCTTATGCATTAAGTTTTAAGCAATGGCTTTTTCGACAACTTTGCGTGTCAGGTGTGGTGCAAGGTGTTCGATAAATGCATAACTGAAACCACGTAGATAACTACCACGACGAATCCCCATGTGTGTGGTGCTAGGTTTAAATAGGTGGCTGACATCGAGTGCTTGAAGCGGCGCATCTTTAATAGGATCAAACGCCATGCTGGCGATGATTCCGATACCCAAACCTAGTTCGACATATGTTTTTATGACATCGGCATCCGTTGCGGTAAAGATAACGTTAGGCGTTAAGCCTTTTTCAATGAAGGCTTGATCTTGTTGTGCACGGCCGGTAAATCCCATTACATAGGTCAGAATAGGGTATTGGGCAATGGCGTTTAGAGTAATCTTTTTCTCCGATAATAAGGGGTGTTCGGGTGGCACGACAATCGACCGATTCCACTCATAGCAGGGCAATATAGCTAAAGCATCAAATTGTGCTAAGCCTTCTGTAGCAATGGCAATGTCAACCTTTCCTGTGGCGGCCATTTCGGCAATTTCAGTTGGGGTTCCTTGCACCATATTTAAATGTACATTGGGATAATGTAGTGAAAACGCTTTGATAGCTTTGGGTAGTGCGTAGCGTGCTTGGGTATGGGTTGTACCTATAGATAAGGTGCCTAGTTGATCATTTTGACTATCGGCTGCCAGCTGACGAATATTTTCCACATCCAGTAACACGCGATCAGCCATGGTAATAACTGATTGACCAAATGAGGTTAAACCGGTTAATCGTTTGCCATGACGCTCAAAAATTTGTAGGCCAAGTTCATCTTCAAGCAATTGCACTTGATTACTAACCCCTGGCTGTGAAGTATGCATGGCATTGGACGCCGCGGAGATACTCAAACCGCGACGGGCAATTTCACGAACGTATTTTAATTGTTGTAGCTTCATATCTATATTCTTTTTAGTTATAACAATAGTTAATAATATTCATTAGATAGCATATTGTGAGATGGTAAACTTGTCACCTTTTTTATATAGTCGTAGGCGCTTAAAATAAGATGGAATGGGGATATACATTAGCTGGATTAGCTGTGGGTATAATGATCGGTATGACAGGTGTAGGCGGTGGTTCATTAATGACGCCGATTCTTATCTTTGTTTTTGCGGTTCAACCCGCTGTAGCGGTCGGTACTGATTTGTTATTTGCCGCGATAACCAAGGCCGGCGGCGTATGGGCTTACTGGCGGCATGGTGTTGTTCATTGGCAGGTGGTAAAACGCTTGGCCATGGGCAGTGTTACTACTACTCTCCTAACCTTATGGGCTTTGAATGCCAGTGGGGTGGGCAAAGGTGAATATACTGGATTGATCACCACGGCATTAGGCATTGCATTAATTTTGACGTCCAGTGCTTTATTATTAAAAGGTTGGATAGGTAGCATTATGAAAGCGCAAGCGGATCATCCCGTGGTAAGTGCTTTATATAGAATGCGCCAGGATGAAAAACATAAGGCTGTGGCAACCGTATTAACGGGTGGTTTTTTGGGTGTGATGGTCACCTTATCATCTGTTGGTGCAGGTGCATTAGGTGCGGTGATCCTATTATTTCTATATCCGAAAATGAAAGGTGTAGAAATTGTAGCCACTGACATTGCTCATGCCGTTCCACTTACTGCCATTGCTGGCTTAGGCCATTCGGCAGTGGGTACGGTAGATTGGTCGTTATTGTCCTTTTTAGTGATGGGCTCATTGCCTGGAATTTATATTGGTAGTCATTTAGGGGTTAAAATTCCCGACCAAGTTTTGAGACCTTTTTTAGCCGTAATATTGTTAGGAGTTGGAATTAAATGTCTAGTGTAATTGAAAGAGTCGATCTCTCATTATATGGATGCCCTATGCACTATATTAAGGCGCGAGAAGTAGTTGGCAGAATGGAGTTAGAGCAATCCATATTATTTGACATTAATAATGGCGATGCGGTCGATGACGTTATAAAAAGTTTACGTCAAGATGGGCAGCTTTGTGAAATAGAGTCGACACAATCGTTAACAACAACGGTTAAGGTGATAAAAAAGATATGACGAACATTAATGAAAAATTAGCGGCAAAAATTGAAGCGGTTAAGCAAGTATTGACTGAAATTGTAGCGGACTATAATCCTGCTACTTTGGCGTCTAGTTATGGTGCAGAAGATATGGTGTTAATGGATCTTATTTGTAAATTCGCACCAGAAATTGAGATTTTCACACTGGACACGGGACGTTTGCCAAAAGAAACCTACGAGGTTATGCAACAGGCTAAAGCGCATTACAATCGCGAGGTGAAAGTCTATTTTCCCGATGCGACTGATGTTGAAGACTTTGTGACCCATCAAGGCCCCAATGCCTTTTATGACAGTGTGGAATTGCGCAAACAATGTTGTGGCATTCGTAAAGTTAAACCATTAAAACGTGCCTTAGAGGGTAAAAAAGCATGGTTAACTGGTATGCGTCGCTCTCAAGCTGTGACACGAAGTGAGTTACCGGTGTCAGAGCGGGATGAAGATCACGGACTGCAAAAGTTCAGTCCATTAACCGATTGGTCGAACGGCGATGTCTGGGCTTATCTTCGCGCATTTGATGTGCCTTATAATAAATTACATGATCAAGGCTACGCCAGTATTGGTTGTGAGCCTTGTACCCGCGCGATCACGCCAGGCGAAGATATTCGTGCCGGTCGCTGGTGGTGGGAAAATCCTGAATCTAAAGAATGTGGTCTACACGTTAAAGCGAAATAATTAGAGAATTTTATGACTAAAAAACAGTTAACTCATTTACAACAATTGGAAGCGGAAAGCATTCACATTATGCGTGAAGTGGCAGCCGAATTTGATAATCCGGTAATGCTTTATTCGGTGGGTAAAGATTCAGCAGTCATGCTTCATTTAGCAATGAAAGCGTTTGCTCCAGGCAAACCGCCTTTCCCATTGCTACATGTTGATACGAAATGGAAATTTAAGGAGATGATTGCCTTTCGTGATCAGCGAGTGAAGGATCTCGGATTAGAATTATTAGTTCATAGTAATCAACAGGGCATCGATGATGGCATCAATCCATTTGATCATCCACGTTACACGGATATTATGAAAACCGATGCCTTGAAACAGGCACTCAATAAATATGGCTTTGATGCTGCCTTTGGTGGTGCACGCCGTGATGAAGAAAAATCCCGTGCTAAAGAACGCGTTTATTCATTCCGTGATAAAAATCACCGTTGGGATCCTAAACAACAACGTCCTGAATTATGGAATACCTACAACAGTAAAGTGAATAAAGGCGAAAGCATTCGGGTTTTCCCATTATCAAACTGGACTGAGCTTGATATCTGGCAATATATCCATTTGGAAGGTATTCCAATCGTGCCTTTATATTATGCTCAAGAACGTCCAGTCGTAGAGCGTAATGGTATGAAGATTATGGTTGATGATGACCGTATGCGATTAGAAGAGGGCGAGGTGCCTAAAATGGAAAAGGTACGTTTTAGAACCTTGGGTTGCTATCCATTAACAGGCGCTGTTGAATCTAATGCATCAACATTACCTGAGATTATTCAAGAAATGTTATTGGCCACGACATCAGAACGTCAAGGTCGTGCAATTGATCATGATGAATCAGGATCAATGGAGAAGAAAAAACAAGAGGGTTACTTCTAATGAGCAGTACGGATAATAATTACCAATCGGACAGTTTGATCGCGACCGATATCGATGCTTATTTAAAGCAACACGAAAATAAAGAAATGTTACGTTTTCTAACTTGTGGAAACGTAGATGATGGCAAAAGCACCCTCATTGGTCGTTTGTTATACGATTCAAAAATGATCTATGAAGATCAATTAGAAGCCGTGACTAAAGATAGTGTGAAATCAGGTACGACCGGTGAAGCGGTTGACTTGGCATTGCTGGTGGATGGCCTACAAGCTGAGCGTGAGCAGGGTATTACCATTGATGTGGCCTACCGTTATTTCTCAACGACTAAGCGTAAATTTATCATCGCTGATACGCCAGGCCATGAACAATATACACGCAATATGGCGACAGGTGCGTCTAACTGTCAACTGGCTGTTATCTTGATTGATGCTCGTTACGGCGTGCAAACACAAACTCGTCGTCATAGTTATATCGCTAATTTATTAGGCATTAAACATATCGTTGTTGCCATTAATAAAATGGATATTAAAGATTATAGCGAAGATGTTTATAACAAGATTCGTCAGGATTACAGCGAGTTTGCACGTGAACTTGAAATGGAAGATGTGCATTACGTGCCGCTTTCAGCATTAGTTGGCGATAACGTGGTTAACAAGAGTGAAAATATGCCTTGGTATCAAGGTGAAACCTTAATGAAGTTGTTGGAAAACGTCGAAATTGCCGGCGATGCCAATGTGCAGGATGTGCGTTTTCCAGTGCAATATGTGAATCGTCCTAATCTTGATTTTAGAGGTTACTGTGGCACTTTAGCTTCTGGTGTTTTGAAGCCTGGTGATGAAATTACAGTCTTACCATCAGGAAAAGAAAGCACCGTTAAAGCATTGGTTACTTATGATGGTGATTTAGCTGAAGCCGTTCCCGGTCAAGCGATTACCGTGACATTGAATGATGAAATTGATGTCAGTCGTGGCGATATGCTTGTGCATCGCGATCATCAACCTCATGTTGCTAGCCATTTTAAAGCAACCGTAGTGTGGATGACCGAACAGCCCCTCGTCAGTGGCAAGCAATATAATTTTAAAGTTGGTGTGAGTGATAGTGCTGGTGTTTTGACCGCCATTGATAGCCAAATTGATGTTAATACCTTGGCTGAAAATACAGCCAGTGAATTACGCATTAATGAAATTGGCGTATGCGAGTTTTCATTAAATAAACCAGTGGTATTTGATGCTTATAAACGTAATCGCAGTACAGGTTCGTTTATTATTATTGACCGTCTAACAAACGTCACCATCGGTGCCGGTATGATTACTGAAGCAGTCAATTCTTCAAAACCTCACGCTTTGTCAGCAGAACAATTCTCGGCGTTTGAGCTGGAATTTAATGCCTTGGTTAGAAAGCATTTTCCACATTGGGATGCTAAAGATTTAAGCGAGTTATTTTAAGCATTAAGCTTTTCGTTTAATTTTCGATATAGAATAGCCGGACCTAGTCCGGCTTTTTTATGTCTATTGGAATTGAAATGGATCTTGAGCAAGAACTTACTTACATACAGCAACATATTCCCATTACTGCTCATTTGGGTGTTGATATTTCATCGTTTGATGGTAATAACATCATCGTTACTGCGCCGTTAGAGTCTAATAAAAATCTACATGGCACTGCCTTTGGTGGCAGTCAGGCTGCAATCGGAATTTTGACTGGCTGGGCGTTGATTTATCTAAAGTTAAAACAACCGGGTATCAATAATGATGGGACTAACATACATTAATACCACTTTCAGGAAAATACGATTTTCCAATAAGTGCTTTATACCCCAGCGTTTTACCTGCAGCCCCTAATATCATTGATTCGATTCGTTCTAATGTATGACGTTTCACATTGCCATCATT
>JAGXHJ010000061.1 GCA_024636315.1 Methylophaga sp. | reverse complement strand
CAACTACTAAAGAATTTAGAGAACAAATAGACACATTTTTCACGATGACATTGCCTCAGATCGCGAGTTCATTGGATAGTATTATCAATGATAACTTCCAACGATTTTCATCTGCATCTTGAATGCATTTAGGTATATATGGCTATTCGACCATAATTAAATTGGCGAACCATAATATATACATCAACCCCATCGAGACTCGAGTTCGGAGGCAATATCTTCTTTTTTAATAATTTCTTTGTCTCTTCTTGAACAGCAGCAGTTAACATCACACTTGTTGATGACGATGCCGACACATTTATAATTAAACCATTATGTTCAATTCGCTCCCTCTCATTAATTATCGCCATCTTCGCTTCTGAATATAAAGATAAATACAGTTTATTGGCTTTTTTCTTATTTTCTGATTGAAAGCCATTACCCTTTTTAAAAAACATTTTGACTCCACCTCCAACTGTAAATATAACCTTATAATTGTGTTACTTCATACTCGAAGCAACACAAATGAAAATCCATCTTCAACACTCCCTGAGAGTTCTCCCACCATCCAAAAATCAGGATCAATGGCAGCTCTAATACCACCTTTGGTAGTACCGTATTTTGTACCCTTTACAAGCAATAATCGGCATCTATTTTTTGAGGAAACTGAATCATTAATCGCATCAAATAGCTCTTTCGCATGGCTAATGGTTAAAGGCGCATCTCCATTTTCAGAGCTCAATTGAGGAACAACTTTATGAAACCGCCCTTTTTTATGATCGTATCGATTACCTTCTTTATCTATATGATCTATTTCCGCTGTAAAAACAAAGTGGTGTTCTGTTTTTGCCATCCACGAATATTGATCTCGCTGATTAGCATTGATTGTTTTTAAAGCATCTTTCAATCCTTTGATATAGGTTAGTGGTTGAGTCGGTTCGATAGTTTTCACTCCTTGTAGGGATGCATCTTGATTGGTTTCAGATCCGTTTCTGCACGTGAGGGGTGCGCTGGATGCCCTGTTTTATTTTGTTTCAAGCAATACATATCGGGCAATAATTCTAAAACCTGCTTTGCTCTGTTTCGAAAGTCACCGTCATTACCCCAAGCCGCTATCACCTTATCAGCACCTTGTGATAATTTCAGTAACCAAAAATCATTATCTTTTCCTATTGGCTCCCAAGAGCCCTTCATATCCTTAGGCTTTGTTGCTCTATAGGCAAATAAATTTGCCATATACAAGCCGCCATAACCCCAATCTTGTGCATATTTAATGCAACGTTTAATTGTTTGGTCGTCGTCCTTATCATCAGCTGTAGAAGGATTTAGCCCTATAAAAACCACATATGGCTGAGTGTCATCCCATATTCGACTAAGTGAATAGCGATAATCTCTACATTTTGAAAAATAAGCATCGCGCTTCATTTCTATTCCTGCCAAAACCGACCTGACGAGTAAATCAGTCCATTTGGGTGTTTATCCGAAGAGAATGGGAGATTAGGCTTGGGTATATGCTCTTTGAACCTATCATCTTCTTCTTCCCATAAGCTAAAACCATTTCTGTTCAAAGCCTCTGTTGCATCATCCAATAACTTATATTCCAATTCATCAAATACTCGAGCAAGATCATCAAAAAAGAATATTTTGAATTGATTCTTTTCTGCTTCTTCGATAATTGCCCAGTTATGCTGCAAGAACCCAACTACTTTGACCCAGAAATCAGTGCTTTTGATTTTCATAACTTCTGCACACGCAGGGTGAGTAATTCTGTTATCAATGTTTGACGAACCTTCCATGAACATTCCTAATTTAATGGAATTTCAGAAATAAAAGTAATATTATCTGCTTCAAACAAAAGACTTTAATGCTTCCATATTTCTTTTGCTTTTTCGACTAAAAACTCAGCTCTACAGGTTATAACTGTTTCATCCCATTCCTCTTTTGTAAGGAAGGAACTAAAGGTATCCAATCCAGATGCATATTGAATTAGCCCTTTTTTGTCTTTCTTACCCTCTTTCTTCACTATCCAATGCGCATCTCTTATTGATGTGTTTAATGAGGACGTGAGCATTGTTAAGTTTCCAAGTGTTAGTAACATCCTATTTCTTTCCATTCTTTTTTCTTCAGAATCAACGCTATCCCAATAGTTCTCCCATTTCTTTGGCATTACATGCTCTAAACTATAACGATTTAAACCTAATAATGCGGTTGAATGAACTGCTCTATTTCTGATTCTTGACTCAATCATATACAGAATGCCTAACGTGTGTTTATTTGTAAGCTTAGAGGTTTTGAATCCTTGTTCAAGCTCCATGTCAGATGGCATATAGTTCACTTTATCTGATTTCTCTTCAATTACCTCTTCCAAATGGGCTTTAGTAAGGCACTTGTTCAAAATCAGTTCTTCTGAAAACAAACGATTGTAATTTTTAGCAGTTGCATGAACGACAAGCCTTCTCATCAAATATGATTCCAAATACATAAAGATATCTGTCCGTTCATTTTGATCTTGGACATTCAAAAGTACGTATAACGCATATGGAATGACCGTTGTATTCTCCAGCCCAAATATAATGGCATTGAGTCGATCAATGCCATAGTCAGCTGTTAGTTCTCGCTCTACAACAGAGAAGTCGATATTTTGTCTATAGACAACTGCATATCGTTTAATTTCTTGAATAAGATCAGTTTTTGAAATCGAATATTTGCTAATAAATTCCTTGTAACTATCAAATAGTCCCTCAACCTTACTAAGGTTTTTCTTATCTTCAGCTTTGACTTTTAGGTCAGTCTCTTGAAGTTTTATCTGTAAAAAAGAATAGAAAAACAAGTCAATATTGTTTCTTTTTTGACGACCGGCTGTAATTTCACGATCCCAGAAATCTTTTGTTTCACTGTCCTTTTCAAAAATATCACGCCAATTATCAATATACGATTGCACATCTATTCTACCGAAAAAGTAGTTCTTTAACAGTTCTGCTGTTGTTAGCCGAACTCCCAGAGAATTGATCGTGTCAAAGATCTGTTGTTCATCCTCCTCAACACCTAAGTCAATTACAACAAACATTATTTGTGATAACACTTTGTTGAAATCAACCTTTTCTATATCAAGATTATCTCTAAAATATTGATATGCCCGAACGATATTACTGTTGCCTGCTATGTCAGCTTCCGTTTCAATCAAGAGAACTTTATTGAAGTCCTCAATATCATTATGATTATGTTCAAGTGCAATATCGTTATTAATAAGCTTAAAAACCCTGTCAAAAGAGGAATTAATGCCACTTTTTAGGCAAAGAACTTTAAAAAAGATATTTAGTGTTGTAAGTCGCTGCTGACCATCAACAATAGTTCTAATGTCACCTACTGTTCTTTGTGTGTCGGTGTTTTGCTGTTTTAATATTACCGACCCTAAGAAATATGGCTTATTATTTTGAGTGATTAACTCCATGTCCTCAAGCAGTCGCTGCCATTGCTCATCGTCCCATACATAAGCACGCTGGAAGAATGGAATTTCTAATATTCGGTTTCCATTAAAGATATCACTTATTGTTCTTTTCCCTGCTTCCATTATTTGTCCTTATCATTGTCGCTTGATTGATTGTTAATCACTCGAAGTACCTGACCTATCACACTTGTCATTTTGTTTGGATTATTTCTAAAATGCTCCTGAAGTTTTGCAAACAATTCTTCAAAGTATAGTAACCGTATACTTTCATCGTTTAGTAATTGCTCGTATTCCTTTCGAGTTTTCTCAGTAAACGCTTTTTTGTTAGTAACAAATACCTTTCTTATAGGTAAGTTATTTGGGTTATATTCCCTGATACGGTCAGATTTTGAAATTAATTTAAAGTTATTGATCACTTTATCAAGGTTCGAAGCCCTATCTGCCCCTCGATGAAAAGGTGCTTTTTCACGATATTTAACTTCTATGTCTACGACTTCATTAGTGCTGGGCTGATATGCAAGTAAATCAATATCACTCCATCCACCACCTTTTTTCTTCCCCTCTCGGTGGGTCTCTACTTTGTAAATAACATTCTCGAGAATGAAGCATTTCTGGACAGTAGTGAAATACTCTTTAACAATTTCTTCATTAATTTCCATATTAACGAGATTGTGACGTTAATTTACGTTCAGCATCTTTTATCCCCTCAGAAGTCCAGCCACTCGCAAATGTACACCACATAAAGGTCTGCACATCAATCATATCTCTTGGATGAAGCTGTGGATTATTATCAGCACTCATCCGTTCAAATAAATCTTTTGAAAATAACAATACGTGACTGTATGTATTCCAGTTGAGCTTACTATCATATTGGATATCAAATCCTCTATTTTCCGCTGCCTCTTGCGTCATTGTTGGTTTGATAAACATATGCTCTTCTGGAAAGCAGAAGAATAATGGCAAGGTAATAATGGGCCATTTATTACAATCATAGCTTTCCAGAACTTTTGCATAACGCATAAAGCGTTTTTGCATTGGATCGTCGCCATAAAGAAGCTCAAATAATCCTTGTCCTATGCTTTTTTTTGCATCAGGTTCTTTTAATACATCAGAAAAACGGATGAGTTCAAATTTACTCAGCATACCTACTGTATGGCATTTTTTTATTCTATCTGCCAGAACATCCCACTGCTCCGTTCCCATTAAATTCTGAAACTCATCCTTGCTTAATTGAGTAATAAACTGTTCGTGCGTCTCATCCTTATCTTTGCGTTCAAACCTTTCCAAAACGTCGCCATATAATCCACCGCTGAATCGTTTAACAAATTTCTTAACTATATCGGTGAATGGTTCACGATCAGCCACACCATCACGTGTATCTCCAGTTAAGATATTTTCTAAATAAAGTCTGGATTGAGCTGGGTCAGATACTATTTCTAAATTTACATATCCTAATCTCAAAATTTTAATTTTAGGTTTATTTTCAAAATATACTGAAACTTCTTCGCCACGCTGATCTGAGACTACAATTCCTACTCCCCAATCAGGTTGAGTTGGATGCCTTACAAAATCATTTTTTTTGAAATTCATTAGATTATCCTATATGTGTCGGTCCATTTCATTTTAATCACTTTTACGGAATAATTGGATCTGCCCCATTATTTTCCACAATTAGAAGTCGTTCTTCTAACTGATTTATTCGGGCTAACTGATCAGCATTAGATTTCTCTAATATTTTGTTTCTTTGGAAAAAAAGGTCATAAATATATTTTTCATCTTTTAGCTCAGAGAATAGTTGTCTAAACGTCCTATCAGATGATGCTCCCATCTTAACTAACTGCTCTTCAATCCCTGTCACCCCGTCAACTACTTCATTAGCCTTAACTTTAAAACCTAATTGGTAAATCTCATCACTTTTATAGCTTATATAAATGGATGCTAATGGAGATATGATGGCGAGAAATATTACAAATTTCGTTAACCATATATTGGTTTTAGAATGTTTTGTTGCAGAATCACTGGATGATTTAACTTCCTTAGCAATTTCCACCTGAATTTCATTTGCTGTGACAGCAAATGATATAGCTTCTCCGTGAGATTCAATTAATTTATCAAGCTTCTCTCCAAGCTCATTAAATGGCTTTAATCTTTGTTGTTTCTCTATTTGGTGGTAATCAATAAAACTTCTGTTCAAAGTATCAGCACTTTCATGACTTCCAGCGAAGGTAGGAACCTGAAGTTCAGATATTTTCCTAAGCGAGTCGCCCAAAGAAAGGGTATCTTGAATTCTACTTGTTAATTTACTTGAAAAAGTATTTAGACCATTAACTGAATCTAATAACTTTTTCATTTGCCTTTTTTGTTTTTCTTCTTCTATAACAAACAGCCTGAATAGATATTGAATACTATCTTCCAAAGCTTCTTGTGGATGTATAATTTCAGTGTACTTTGAGCTTACTTTTTCATTACCTTCCTCATCTTCAGTTTTTATAGATTCAAGTTTTTTATACAAGTAATCATTATTAGCGATGTATGTCCTCGCGATTTCTGCAATATTTTCATCAGTGAGTTTGTTCACATCTGCCAATGTAAGAATTGGCTCTTCAGGTTGATATTTACCTTCCTTGAGATGCTCTTCTGGATAACAAATAAAAGGTATTAAATTTCTTATGTATTCTGTCGGGTCACTTTCATCAAGTGTAATTCCTAAGTCTTTAAGTTCCTCTTTATCTGCTGGACTGATACCAAAAACATACAGTTTTCCTATGGCCATATCTATACAATCAAATGGTTTATTCTTTAATAGCTCAGAAATATCCATATCATCACCCCATATCATTCATAAAAGTCTCAACAAAAGCTATTAGACGACAACTATCTTGTCCGGTTGAGAGACACTAAGATCAATGATTATTCCTTACTAAGGAGCATCATTTGTCTGGTCAACACATCACTTGTGTAAGCCACTCACCCGTTTTAACGTCCTGATCAAGCTGTTTTAGGTCAAGATCAACAAGATCTCGCCATTGCTGTCGTTGCGCATTATGAGCAATGATTTCTTCCAGTAAATCTGATTGTTCAGTAAGTCTATCTAATGTGATGCAATAGTTTGTCTCAGTAACAAATTTCTTTTTAAGCCAAAGTTTCTTTTGAAAGTCTTCCAGTTGAGCAAGGAAGGCAATGATTTTTTCACCAATGGTTCTAATGACTTCAATTTTTGACAATAGAGGCGCAAGCCGAGCAGGGTTGCTCTTCATATTGCTGATATCTTCCCAACGGAACAATTCATTTTTGATATAAAAATCAAGTTCACGGGTTAGAAATTCACTTAAGTTTTTATGAATGAAATAATCAAAGGTATTTTTCTTGGTATATAAATTAAGCTGGCTCATTAACACGCTATAGTCAGCTAATTCACCATCTGTTTTTTTATATTTAACGTCTAACAATTGTCGCCACTCAGCAGGTACACCACCATTTAAATCAAGTAGGTTTTGTTCAGCAATTTGCTTTAAGTGATCTAATGTCGGTGGCTTTTTCTTGGCTGCCGCTGTTGCATTCGCCAATACTTCATCAGTCCAATCATCCTGAGTTGACGCACGGTAATAGAAATAAATATTTAGCTCGTTATCTTTCACTTCCCAAGGATTATTTTGGTCTAAGATAAAGACTCGCTTGGCATCATCGGCTTCTTTATTATTATTTTGAGCGCCCGCTTCGGCATCAATCACACGGAAATGAACCCGCATGGGGTTGTCTGATTGATCGGACTTTAAGCGAAAACAAAAATCTCTTAATGATTCTGAGGACTTGATGTAGTACTGATCTTTATTTGCCCAATGTAAGGTAACTTCTTCACCACTGTATGGAATGGCATACGTGCCCTCTTTATAAACACGACGTGAAATAAAATCACCCTCGTCATAATAACGACTAAAGAAGGTAAGTAACGCATCATAGACTTCACCTTCTTCACGACCTGTATCTACCGATTGTGATAATTGAGCTTCTAACTCCTGTACTTTTGGAGATTGTGATGCATCAAACCCTGCATCTTCAGCTGCTTTTTTTGCTTTTACCAATTCTTGTTGCACTACCACTTTATCTTGTGATGCAAAGCCATTAAATGCAGTGTTTACGACCTTAGGTAAATCTTGCTCAATAAAGCGATTTATGTCGTCTTTACGAGCATGCATGATGCGATAGATACCAAAATCTAACTCAGGTTGATTGAGCTGAAATAGCTCTTTCAATAAGCTTGTGAATTTAGTTAATTTACTGTTTTCGATAGCCATGCCTTGCTTCCATTATTTGTTTAGTTATTTACTTGAACTGAAGATGTTGTTGAGCTTCCTTTTTCGTTTTTCAATCAACCCTACTATTTTTTTAATTTGGTCATTCTCGCCATGCTGTTTCTGAAATTCAGATGCCAAATTAACTGCTTGATAAGACAATTCATCAGCCATTGTTAAACATCTAAGTCGAACCAATTTGAGCTTTATACCAATATCTTCTGAAAACTGCTCCCAGCGTCGTGCAATTATCCAGTCAGGACGATCTTCACCGCCTATTTTCATAGCCATTTTTTGAGCAAGATTAGGATAAATTGTTGTGCTCATAAGATCATAAAATGGTGCTAACTCGGGTCCTTCTGGTGTAAGCATTAAGGAAACATTTTTGCCGTGAGCATCTGCATTGCCAATCAAGTAATTGAATATCACCCAATTCAGTAATTCATTTAAATCTTTGGTGGGTTGAATACTACGATTTCGTACTAATTCAAAACACGCTTTTAGGCTTGGCCCGCCTTCTTTTTCATACTTATTATTAGGGGGAATTGCCATTGCCTGACAAAAATCTTCTTGTGGTAATCTCATTAAGTTATCATGCTCATCTCGAATACGGTCATAACGTGTGATGAGATATAGCGGTACCGCTTTATGTAAAATCTGCGTTTCAGGGACGTTTAAGTTTATTCTTTCAGCCAACTGCATGCAGAAATATTCATTCTCAACAGTATTTGGATAATGCAACATTGGCGGTTTTAAAATATGACTACTTGCCGCTATTCCTCTTGGTATGCTGATTTCATTACCATCATAAAAAACTGGCAGTTTATTTTGTGCGCCTGCAAGTGATAGCCTAACACCTTGTTCACCTGCCATCATCGGCTGTGCAGGCAAATCAGCAATTAATTGATTTAATGCGTCATCATCAAGCTTTTTGTAATCACTCCGCGTCGGGAGAATTGTTCCTTCCGGAAACAAACTCACAGCACCAGCGCATTCTCCCCCGATGGCTTCTAACAAAGCGAAATCATTCTGTTCTGACAGACCTAAACTTTTTGCTATGAGATGTCTTATTTCGGCTTCAGGCAGTAAGTTTGCGAAAAACGGCTGAGCAAGTGCATCACGATAGGGTTCAGCCCGTACTGGCAGGCTTAATGATAATGGCTGTGAATCATGATCTGCAACCCAATCAGGATGATATTCAAATACAAAACGTCGCTCATCATCTAAGTGTAGTTTCCCTACACGATCAGTTGATAAGTACACATCAAGCACTTGGCTCATGATGGTCCACCTGATGCTTCAATGGTAAAAGCAGAGTGTGTCCAACCTCGTGGCTGAATAGCCAACTCCAAGCCCAAGCTATTAAGAACCTGTAAGACTTTACCCATTTCAACCGTTGGTTTACCATTTTCCAAATCAGAAATAAATCGCACACCGACGCCACATAACGACGCAAATTCAACTTGTGTCGCGCCTTGTAATTTCCGTTGCTGACGAACTACATCACCCAATGATTTGGTGCTCAAAATTTTCCCGCTCGGTAATTTTTTCATTTTTTAAAGACTTTTCCCAACAAATATTCCCGTTCGGTAAATATACATAACAAATCAGTCAGATTCAACAATAATATTCCCGACGGGGAATATTTAATCTAATACCCATCGTATTTTAAACAATGGATGAATAATGGTTTTCTGTTTTAAACGTTTTTCTAATGCATCTATTAGTTGATCACGTTTAGCTTCTATCTCATCTTCAACATCAAAAATCTCTTGCCTCTGACGGCGTTGTTGACGCTCTAACGTCCTCAATTCCTTCAAGAGACGTTCTTGATCTTCCATTGTCTCGGCAAGGCGACTACGACGCTTACAATCACGAATCTTATCTTTTGTATCAACCAGTACCTGTTCACTCGAATAAATCTGATCTTCAGCCCATCGTTCAAGTTTATCCCGCTCACGCTGGAAGTATTGATCATTTTCTTCTAATGCCTGATTGAGGGTGATGCTGATGTGGCGATCAACAATTTCTTTTAGTTTTTCTGGTGCAGAGACTTCATACTGATTATTGCTGGTTGCTGAAAGTGAAAATAATCGTTCACACGCCTCATGATCGAGGATCTGCCCATCGTCGGTCAAAGCACTAAAAACAAGATGCTCTTCAACTTCAAAACTGTGTAGCTCCAATAAATTAAGTTCGAGCCAGCCTGATTTACTACTTATATTTTCTAATACAGATATTTTTACGTCATTTTGAGTTAAGTTAAATCTAACTTCTGACACTGGGGTGTCTATGCGTCGCCCTGTATCTATAACGTACTCACCTAACGGATGGCTTAAACGATAAAGATGAGTATGCTCTGGAATATCCTCACCTTTGCGTATTAGTGAATACTTCCCTGTTTGAATAGTTTCATCAGGTGACTTTTGTAAGTCAAAAGAAAGTTCTTCATTATCAAAGGTGGCTTTGTCTTTAATAATGAATGACGTTAATAACCAAAATAATCGTGAAATACGATCTAAAGTTGCCTCAGCTCTTTGTCGCTGTATTTTTAACAGTTCATGAATTTCACCGTCAAAATGCTCCAAAAGTTTTCCTTCGGTTTCACGCATTTTTTGTTCGATGCTTTCACCCATTTCATTTTGTAAAATTTGGAAGGCATGTTCAATTTCTTGTGGTGTTCGACAAGTATCGTAAATAGCTGCAATACGGCGTTCAAAATCAACACCTGATTCTATCCTGCCAAGTATTTCATCAGAGGCACCAAACACACCATCAAACAAGTGGAACTTGTCTGATAGTAATTCTAAAACCCGTTTATCTGCTTGGTTCTGTTTGTTAAGAAAATTAATAACAACAACATCAAATTTCTGACCATAACGATGACAACGACCGATTCGTTGTTCAACGCGTTGAGGATTCCATGGCAGGTCATAGTTTATAACTAAGGAGCAAAATTGAAGATTGACGCCTTCAGCAGCTGCTTCAGTAGCAATCAGTATTTCGCCACGGTCTCTAAAATGATCAATGATCGCTGTTCGGCGATCAACGGCTGGACTGCCTATTAGACGACAATTAACTTGTCCTCTTCGTTATGGGAATACCTTGACGACAATTACCCAGGGATCTATCCACCGAGCTTATTAAGAACCTTGCAGCGCCGCGTCAAGTTCTTCAAGACCACACACGGTGCAGATAAGCCCGTCATCTTTAGACAAAATGTGCCGATAGGCCATCAAGGTCTCTCTGACTTTACTCATCCTGACACGGATATCACCCTTGCAGGCAAGCCTTTTCCCCACCTCATTTATCAATTCAGATTGGCCTACAGTGGGTGGCGTTATGCCCATATTATCCAAGGGGGTGAAAGTTATTCCGCCTTAGCCGAAGGCTTGCAAAACGCCTTGATTAAACTGGGCGGCAGTCCGGTTGAACATCGCACTGATAGTTTATCGGCAGCGTATAACAACCATTATCAAGCACAGCAACTGACTAAAAACTACCAAGCCCTTTGCCAGCATTACGGTATAACCGCTACTCGCAATACCAAAGGGATGTCACATGAAAATGGCGCGATTGAAACGGCGCATCGTTCGCTCAAACACCGCATCAGGCAAGCGGTGGCCTTGCGAGGACATAATGACTTTGCCAGTATCGCTGATTATCAGCAACTGCTAGACAACTGCACCAAGCGATTGAATGCCTACACCCGAACAAAACTAACAGAAGAAAAAATACAGCTTCAGCCGTTGCCAAAGACACGCTTTATGGATTACATGGTGATGACCGTTAAAGTCACCACCACCTCAACCATTGAAATTAAACGTATTACCTATAGCGTGCCATCACGACTGATTGGCGAAACGATTGCTGTCCATCTGTATCATGATAAGCTCTGTGGGTTTATGGCACAAACAGCGGTCTTTGACTTACCACGTTGTTATCCTGAACACGCAGGAATGCGAGCACGTCGAATAGACTATCGTCATGTCATTAATGCTCTGGCTGCCAAACCACAAGCGTTTCGCTTCTCGGTGTTTAGAGATGAACTCTTTCCTGACGACAACTACAAAGCCATCTGGCAACACATCGACCAACAGCTTGACTCAAAACGTGCTTGTAAATGGATGGTCAGCGTATTAAAAATCGCAGCAAGCCATCAAGATGTAGCCCAGTTTGCCGGCGCTCTTAATCAGCATTAAGGACTTATCAGTTTCAGCGTCTGACCTGCCTTTTCAGTCCTAAGAGATACTTATCTTAACCGATATTACCGGGTGATGTTATTGGATACTGATTAACATACGTTACGAGTAGAATAAGCCCAGAAATCATTCATTTTTTAAAGTGTCACAATGCCCACTTTTAGTAAATATGCAGGTACTTGGTTGAGTACCACATTTTAATTAGTATTAAAAAGTTCGTATCAAACAGCCTTGGTAGCATTGATGTAGTCTCGTAAAGCAATAATCTCATCACTAACCGCTAAGAAGGTATCAACCAACTCAGGAGAAAAATGTTTACCTCGTTCGTTCTCAATAAGAGATAAAACAACGTCATCAGGCATGGCCTTTCTGTAGCAACGGTCCATAGTCAAGGCATCAAAAAAGTCAGCGATCGCCACAATTTGTCCACAGAGAGGGATCTCATCGCCAGCTAAACCATGTGGATAGCCGCTCCCATCATATTTTTCGTGATGAGTTAGAGCGATTTCCGCCGCCATTTCAACGACAGGGACGATAGAACCTTTAAGTATTTCATATCCATACTCAGAGTGTCTACGCATAGTCTTCCACTCTGAATCCGTTAATGCCCCTTTCTTTTTTAATATACTGTCTGGAACGCCTATTTTTCCAATATCATGCATTGGACTAGCCTGAAGTATTAATTCACAATACACGGCAGTTTGCCCATGAGCTTTTGCAATCGTTGCAGCAATTTTAGCCATGCGTAAGATGTGGATACCAGTATCGTCATCTTTAAATTCAGAAGCTCTTGCTAAACGTTCTAATGAATCAAGATGCGCCTTAGAAAGCAAGTCATATGATTGGTATCTATGATGATTCAGAACAGCAAAGTCATTAGCATAGTGCTTAAGTTGCAGAATAAGTGCTTCATTATCCTTCTCAATAGTAATTATTTTTTGATTCAGTTCAATATTATCATCACTCATAACCGTTCCCCTTTTTTACTCATCAGATAACTCCTACAAAGTCATTAATTGCAACATCATATCCCATCTTATCTAACAGCATCAAAGGGCTGAAAGGTTTAGTTAAATAACTATGGGCACCTGCTGCTATTCCACGTTCTATATCTATTTTCTGCCCCATTGCAGACAATAAAATGACCTTAGTGTTCGATGTCTCTGAATTAGATTTAACTCTCTTGCATACATCTAAACCATCGAGTTCACCAGGCATCATGATATCCAAAATGATAATGTCAGGCTTGACTACGTCAATCAGTCTCATTGCATGTGTGCCATCCTCAGTTTCATGTATCTCATAATTACTAAACTCCAATGTCATCCTTATTAGAGTCCGCAACTCTTTATTGTCATCAACAATCAAAACGCGTTTTTTATTCATTGTATTTATCCATTTATTCAAACTAAGTATCTTTCGATTCCTGTTATAAAAACTATATAAAGGTACATCCTTACATTCGTTCCATCATGAGGCTTAATACTTGCCCTGTAGACATGAAACGTAATAACCATCAACTATTAAATTATTGGGAACCATACCGTCATTGCCGTCCCTTCTCCGAACGTGCTTTGAATGTCTATTCGCGCATGCTGCGTCATGAGAAGCTCATTTGTTAATGCCATGCCCAACCCTGTTCCCGGTATCTCCCCAAACATATCCGCTCGATAAAACCGCTCACCTATATGAGATAATTGTTCCGGTGTCATGCCTATACCTTGGTCACGGATAGTTATTCCAAATTCAGCAATTTTATTTTCTACTTGAGTCGATGTAGATACTGTTATCTCAGGGTTTCCTGGTGAATATTTATAAGCATTGCTCAGTAAATTGGTGATTATCTGGCGAATCTTTAGTTGCTCGACTTCAACAAGCGGCCAATATTCTGTCGGCTCAATAACAAGGTAATGAAAATCATCGCTGCCATCAAAATCCTTACAACATTCCAATAATGGAATTTCTAAAGTATCTTGTCGCATATTCGTTGGAGAGAAAGTGCCATCCTCAATACTTGCCAAATCTAATAAATCATCTAACAGCAGCTTCAAACGAATCGATTGTCTATTTATAATTCCCGCTATCTCTTTGGTTTTTTCTGGAGGATATTCACGCATACTTAACAACTCACTAAAGCCCATCACACCCGCTAAAGGCGTGCGTAACTCATGCGCCGCAGTGGTAAGAAACTCGCTCTTCATGTTGTCCATAATCGTATTTTGGGTAATATCATGGAAAAATAATATCTCTGCAGAATTAACATCCTTTGCATTTAATTTTCGTCTGTAGCAACGAAGTGTTCTTTGTAAGGGACACCTCAAATGAAGTATATTTTCAGTTAACATCTCGTCCAAAAAATCTAAATTATGGTGGTACTCATTGTCCAGTTTTTTAAATATTAAATGCTGAAAGACAGACCAGTCCTTACCCATTAAAAGTTCATCATCATCAACCATTATCATTTTACGTAATGATGGATTGGCATATGAAATCACCCCTTCCCCCGAGAGAACTAAAAAACCATCAGGACTTAAATTAAATATCCCTGAAAGCACATTTTGAAATCGGTTTGATGATGTTAAGTCTCGTACAACCGCAACTATATAATTATCTTTTTTAGAAAACATTTCACTAGCGTGGATCTCTAACGGTATTAACACGCCTTTATTTGAAACCCCTTCAGCGTGTAGTAATTGACGAAACTGAGATTTATCGACGTCCCAGAAATGTAAGTCGGGAATAAGCGATAGCATGTTCTTGCCAAGAATATCTTTGTCATTAAAACCAAATATATTACATGCCGATTTATTTACAGACTCGATAGTGCTGCCATCGAGGTTAATCATAAAAATGCCATCCGTCGCGGTATTCATAACTGCATCCATTCGAACATTATCAGACATCAACTTAAAATTTATACTTTCCGCTTCAGTTTCAACCAACATAAGATTAAAGACACTCTGCATCTGCTATGTTGTCATCTCCAATCATGTGAATTTGAAGCTCCATATTTACCTCTGCAATAGTCAACTCTGCCTCCTAAAGTTTAATAAGCGCCTTGTTATGGTAACCTCTATGAATGGCTTTCAATTTAAACGATAGTTTTAACGCAAGGGACTAACATACATTAATACCACTTTCAGGAAAATACGATTTTCCAATAAGTGCTTTATACCCCAGCGTTTTACCTGCAGCCCCTAATATCATTGATTCGATTCGTTCTAATGTATGACGTTTCACATTGCCATCATTT